>NZ_JBICII010000107.1:0-70209 GCF_043101865.1 Pseudomonas sp. zjy_15 | reverse complement strand
GATGGACTGGCCCGAAACAAACGTAGGAGCGGGTTTACCCGCGAAGCGCCGCGCGGGCGGCGCTCGATCTCCCAGGCGCTGAATGTCTTGAGGCGGACACCTGCGGCGCTCGATCTCCCAGGCGCTGAATGTCTTGAGGCGGACACCTGCGGCGCTCGATCTCCCAGGCACTGAATGTCTTGAGGCGGACACCTAGCGGCGCTCGATCTCGTCTCAACCCGGACACCTCTGAAAACTGACCCCGAAGTCCGGTTCCGCCGCCCGGCAGGCGTGGCTTAGAGCAGGTGCCGAAAGCCATCGAATTAGGCTAGAATGCACGGCCTCTAAGCACACCCCTTCCTGAGGCTGTCCCGACGATGTTGATCCTGCGCGGCGCTCCTGCCCTTTCTGCCTTTCGCCACGGTAAATTACTCGAGCAACTGAGCCAGAAAGTCCCCGCTGTTACTGGTTTGTATGCCGAATTTGCCCACTTCGCCGATGTCGACGGCGAGTTGACCGCCGACCAGCAGCAGGTGCTGGGCCGTCTGCTCAAGTACGGCCCGAGCGTGCCGGTACAGGAGCCGACGGGTCGTCTGTTCCTGGTGGTACCGCGCCTGGGCACCATTTCGCCATGGGCCAGCAAGGCCAGCGACATCGCCCACAACTGCGGCCTGCAGTCGATCCAGCGCCTGGAGCGCGGCATCGCCTACTACGTGGCCGGCACCTTGAGCGACGCTGATGCCGAACTGATCGCCGCCGAATTGCACGACCGCATGACCCAGCGTGTGCTCGGCCAGCTGGAGCAGGCCGCAGACCTGTTCAGCCACGCCCAGCCCAAGCCGATGACCTCGGTGGACATCCTTTCCGGCGGTCGCGACGCCTTGGCCAAGGCCAACATCGACCTGGGCCTGGCCCTGGCCGAAGACGAGATCGACTACCTGGTCAATGCCTTCCAGGGCCTCAAGCGCAACCCGAACGACATCGAACTGATGATGTTCGCCCAGGCCAACTCCGAGCACTGCCGCCACAAGATCTTCAACGCCAGTTGGGATATCGACGGCCAGGCTCAGGAAAAGAGCCTGTTCGGCATGATCAAGAACACCTACCAGATGCACAACGAAGGTGTTCTGTCGGCATACAAGGATAACGCCTCGGTGATCGTCGGCAACGTTGCCGGCCGCTTCTTCCCGAACCCTGAAACCCGCCAGTACGGCGCGGTGCAGGAGCCGGTGCACATCCTGATGAAGGTCGAGACGCACAACCACCCGACCGCCATCGCCCCGTTCTCCGGCGCCTCCACCGGCTCCGGTGGCGAAATCCGCGACGAAGGTGCTACCGGCCGTGGCGCCAAGCCCAAGGCCGGCCTGACGGGCTTCACCGTGTCCAACCTGCGCATCCCGGGCTTCGAACAGCCTTGGGAAAAGGCCTATGGCAAGCCCGAGCGTATCGTCGACGCCCTCGACATCATGATCGAAGGCCCTCTGGGTGGCGCTGCGTTCAACAACGAATTCGGTCGCCCGGCCCTGACCGGCTACTTCCGTACCTTCGAGCAAGCCATCGACACCCCCCACGGCGAAGAAGTGCGCGGCTACCACAAGCCGATCATGCTCGCCGGTGGTATGGGCAACATCCGTGAAGACCACGTGCAGAAGGGCGAAATCACCGTCGGCGCCAAGCTGATCGTGCTTGGCGGCCCGGCCATGCTGATCGGCCTGGGCGGCGGCGCTGCTTCGTCGGTGGCTACCGGTGCCAGCTCGGCTGACCTGGACTTCGCTTCGGTACAGCGCGAAAACCCGGAAATGGAGCGCCGTTGCCAGGAGGTCATCGACCGTTGCTGGCAGCTGGGCGACGACAACCCGATCGCCTTCATCCACGACGTGGGCGCTGGCGGTATTTCCAACGCCTTCCCTGAACTGGTCAACGACGGTGGCCGCGGTGGTCGCTTCGAACTGCGCAACGTGCCCAATGACGAGCCGGGCATGGCCCCGCACGAAATCTGGAGCAACGAGTCGCAAGAGCGTTATGTGCTGGCCGTCAGCGCAGTCGACTTCGAGCGCTTCAAGGCCATCTGCGAGCGCGAGCGTTGCCCGTTTGCCGTGGTTGGTGAAGCGACTGAAGAACCGCACCTGACCGTCAGCGACAGCCACTTCGGCAACACCCCGGTGGACATGCCGCTGGACGTGCTGCTGGGCAAGCCGCCGCGCATGCACCGTTCGGTTACCCGCGAAGCCGAGCTGGGCGATGACTTCGACCCGAGCGAGCTGGACCTGGACAGCGCCGTCCAGCGCGTGCTGAACCACCCGGCCGTGGCCAGCAAGAGCTTCCTGATCACCATTGGCGACCGCACCATCACCGGCCTGGTTGCCCGCGACCAGATGGTCGGCCCGTGGCAGGTTCCGGTGGCGGACTGCGCCGTTACCGCCACCAGCTTCGACGTCTACACCGGTGAAGCCATGGCCATGGGCGAGCGTACGCCGCTGGCGCTGCTGGATGCTCCGGCGTCCGGTCGCATGGCCATCGGCGAGACCCTGACCAACCTGGCGGCTTCGCGCATCGAAAAGCTGTCCGACATCAAGCTGTCGGCCAACTGGATGTCCGCAGCTGGTCACCCAGGTGAAGACGCACGCCTGTACGACACCGTGAAGGCTGTCGGCATGGAGCTGTGCCCGGAGCTGGGTATCACCATTCCGGTCGGCAAAGACTCGATGTCGATGAAGACCAAGTGGAGCGACGAGGGCGTCGAGAAGAGCGTCACCTCGCCGATGTCGCTGATCATCACCGGCTTCGCCCCGGTCACCGACATCCGCAAGACCCTGACCCCGCAACTGCGCATGGACAAGGGCGAAACCGACCTGATCCTGATCGACCTGGGTCGCGGCAAGAACCGCATGGGTGCCTCGATCCTGGCCCAGACCTACGGCAAGATCGCTGCCCAGGCTCCGGACGTCGACGACGCCGAAGACCTCAAGGCCTTCTTCGCCGTGATCCAGGGCCTGAACGACGACGGCCACCTGCTGGCCTACCACGACCGTTCCGATGGCGGCCTGGTCACCACCGTGCTGGAAATGGCCTTCGCCGGCCACTGCGGTCTCGACCTGCAACTCGACCCGCTGACCGACAGCAAGGGCGAAGTACCGGCCATCCTCTTCAACGAAGAGCTGGGTGCGGTGATCCAGGTTCGCCAGGATGCTACCCCGGACGTGCTGGCACAGTTCAGCGCTGCTGGCCTGGGTGAAGAATGCGTCGCGGTGATCGGCAAGCCGGTCAACAACGCTGAAGTGACCATCAGCCTGAATGGCGAAGTGCTGTTCGACGACGACCGTCGCATGCTGCAGCGTCAGTGGGCTGAAACCAGCTACCAGATCCAGCGCCTGCGCGACAACGCCGACTGCGCTGACCAGGAATTCGACCTGCTGCTCGAGGAAGACAACCCGGGCCTGTCGGTCAAGCTGGGCTTCGACGTCAACGACGACATCGCCGCGCCTTACATCAAGAAAGGCGTGCGCCCGCAAGTGGCCATCCTGCGTGAGCAGGGCGTCAACGGCCAGGTCGAGATGGCTGCTGCCTTCGACCGCGCCGGCTTCGCCGCCATCGACGTGCACATGAGCGATATCCTCGCTGGCCGTGTCGACTTCGAAGCCTTCAAGGGCCTGGTCGCCTGTGGCGGCTTCTCATACGGTGACGTGCTGGGCGCAGGTGAAGGCTGGGCCAAGTCGGCGCTGTTCAACGCCCGTGCCCGTGACGCCTTCCAGGCCTTCTTCGAGCGTACCGACAGCTTCGCCCTGGGCGTGTGCAACGGTTGCCAGATGATGTCCAACCTGCACGAGCTGATCCCGGGCACCGAGTACTGGCCGCACTTCGTGCGCAACCGCTCGGAGCAGTTCGAAGCCCGCGTGGCCATGGTTGAGGTGCAGAAGTCCAACTCGATCTTCCTGCAGGGCATGGCCGGTTCGCGCATGCCGATCGCCATCGCCCACGGTGAAGGCCATGCCGAGTTCGCCAGCGAAGAAGCATTGCTGGAAGCCGATGTGTCCGGTTGCGTGGCCCTGCGCTACGTCGACAACCACGGCAAGGTCACCGAAGCCTACCCGGCCAACCCGAACGGCTCGCCGCGTGGTATCACCGGCCTGACCAGCCGCGACGGCCGCGTGACCATCATGATGCCGCACCCGGAGCGTGTGTTCCGCGCTGTGCAGAACTCCTGGCGCCCGGACGAGTGGCAGGAAGATGCCGCGCTGATGCGTATGTTCCGCAATGCGCGGGTGTGGGTGAACTAAGGGGTGTACAAGCTCGCCTTCTTCGTGCCCGACAGCCATGTCGAAGTGGTCAAGGTCGCTGTGTTCGCCGCTGGTGGCGGGCGCATCGGTGACTATGACCACTGCGCCTGGCAAACCCTTGGCCAGGGCCAGTTCCGCCCGCTGGACGGTAGCCAGCCGTTCCTCGGGCAAGCGGGCCAGGTCGAGGTGGTTGAGGAATGGAAGGTGGAGCTGGTGGTGGCTGACGAGCTGGTGGCCCAGGTTGTCGCTGCGCTCAAGCAGAGCCACCCGTACGAGACGCCAGCCTATGAAGTCTGGCGGCTCGCCGAGTTCTAGAACGCATCACGGCTATTCGCGGGCACGCCCGCTCCCACAGGGATATCACAATCTTCAGAACCTGTGATATCCCTGTGGGAGCGGGCGTGCCCGCGAAAGGGCCCTACAATCCAGCCACAATCTCCTTGCCTGGCTCCGGCCGCTTCAACATTCCACAAGCCAGCAACCCCACCTCGAACAGCACCCACATCGGCACTGCCAGCATCGTCTGTGAAAACACATCCGGCGGTGTCAGAATCATCCCCACCGCAAAGCACCCGACGACCACGTAGGGCCTGCTGCGCCGCAATGTGGCCACATCGGCCAACCCCGCCCAGACCACGATGAACGTCGCCACCGGGATCTCGAACGCCAGCCCGAACGCCAGAAACAGCGCCAGGATAAAGTCCAGGTACTGGCTGATATCGGTCATCATCGCCACGCCGTCCGGCGTCACGCTGGCAAAGAAGCCGAACATCATCGGGAACACCAGAAAGAACGCGAATGCCATGCCGGCATAGAACAGCACGATGCTCGATACCAGCAGCGGCAGGGCAATGCGCCGTTCACGGCGGTACAGCCCCGGCGCCAGAAAGCCCCAGGCCTGATGCAGCAGCAGCGGCATGGCCAGGAACAGTGCGCACATCGCGGTCAGCTTGAACGGTGTCAGAAAGGGCGAGGTGACACTGGTGGCGATCATGCTCGCGCCTTCCGGCAAAAAGCGCCTTAGCGGCTCGGATATGAGCGTGTACAACGTCTGGGCGAAGGGGAACAGGCCGGCAAACACCAATGCCACCAGCGCCAGGCAACGCACCAGGCGTTTGCGCAGGTCGCGCAGGTGTTCGGTCAGCGGCATGCTCGCCGCAGGGTCCATGGCAATACTCATGAAGCATTTTCCTTGGGCAGCGCGGCCGTGACCGCATCATTGGCCGGCGCCGCGTTCAGGCTGATGCCCTGGCGGATCTCCTGTTCCAGGCGCTGCAAAGGTGCCTTGTCGAGGTTGGGCATCTCGATTTCGCGCTCCACCTGCGTGCGCAAGGCGTGCATGGCCCGGCGCGCCTGGCCCAGGCCGCGCCCGAGGGTACGGGCTGCCACCGGCAGGCGCTCGGGGCCCAGCACCAACAGCGCGACGACGCCGATCAGCAGCAACTCGCTGAAGCCTACCTCGAACATCAGGCCTGGCGGTCCGCTTGAGGTTGCTGAGCAGCCTGGCCGTTCAGCGGGCACTGTTGCTGCACTTGCGCCTGGCCAGCGGCGTTGGCGTCATTGTCACCGCCCATGGACTTGCGAAAACCCTGGATCGCCTCGCCCACATCGCTACCCAGACCCTTCAGGCGTTTGGTACCAAACAGCAAGAACACGATCAGCAGTACGATCACCAGTTGCCAGATTCCAATGCCACCCATAGCGACCACTCCTGTAAGGTCATGAAAAGGAAGGGCAATCCTGCCTTGCCTAGATGACGTGCACATGACGAACAGGCATTGCCATCTAGCTGAAACACCCCGCGTGTTGACTGGCGTTTTTATTCCGCGAGCGAGGCACGCACGGATGGGTGGAAGGCAACAGCGGGGTGCGGCCCTGCTGATGGTGATGGTGGTGCTGGCAATGCTGGCGGCGGGCATGGCCTGGCTGGTGGAGGATGGCCGACGTCAGGTCGACGAAGTGCGCCTGCTACACCAGCGGGTGCAGGTGCGGGCCATGGAGCAGGCCGGCCTGGCCTATGCCGGGCAAGCCCTGCGTGACCCCGCCTGGCGGCTCAGCCCGCTGTTCTGGCAAGCCTTGCGTGGGCAGCCGCTGAAATACGATTTTGGCGCTGGTCAGGCTCAGTTGCAGGTACGCGACCAGCACACCTGCTTCAATGTAAACGCATTGCTCGGCGCCGACGGCGAACGCGCCGAGCGCCAGCTGCGTTACTTGCTGGGCAATGACATGGCGGCCGAGCGCCTGGTCGATGCCCTGGCCGACTGGCTCGATGCCGACAGTGATGCCCGCCTGCAGGGCGCCGAGAGCGCCCAGTACCTGCGCCAGCAACCGCCACGGCTGGCAGCCAACCAGCCGATGCTCGACACCAGCGAGCTGAACCTGTTGCTGGAGCCGGATGCCAACCGCCAAGCGCGTTACCCGATGCTGTGCGCCTTGCCTCAGGTCACCGGTTGGCGCCTGAACGCCAATGCACTGGGGTTGGAGCACCTTCCGTTGCTGGAAGCGCTCTACGAAGGACGCTATTCGCGCTCGCTGCTCAGCCGCATCATCAGCGGTCGGCCGGCTTCGGGGTACGTGGATGCCGCGGCGCTGCGCCAGGCGCTGGGGGCGGTGGATGACGAAACGTTCGAGCGGTTGAGCGAAGGGCTGCTGCTCAACAGCGGTCATTTTCTGTTGCAGCTGTCGTTCGAGGAAGAGGGGCGGGTGCTGCGCAGCGAATTCCAGGTGGAAGCGCTGGGGGTGGTGCAATGGCATGCCCGAGTACCCGCGCAGCAAGTGCGGGTGCGTAGCCGGGAGCCGATAGCCTGGTAACGTTCACGGGTGCCTTCGCGGCCAAGCCCGCCCCTACGCCGGTTTTGAAACCCGTGGGATCCCTGTAGGAGCGGGCTTGCCCGCGAAGAGGCCGGTACAGCCAGCAAAAGTTGGCTGACCGGCACAGGATCAAACGGTCCCGATCTCCCCGCCATCAATACGCTGGATCACCACCGTCGAAGCCCGCGGCCGTACGGTAGCTCCAGCGGGCGTCGCATCGGTCGCCTTGTCGGTATACGGCCAGTTCCCCGGGTGTTGAATGTTGACGAACAGCGTCTTGTTGTCCGGGGTAAAGGTAATCCCCGTCACTTCGCAACCATTTGGCCCGACAAAGAAGCGCCGCAAGTCCACCTGGTTCTGTGCATTCACCGGCACCTGCTTGCCGCTGGCATCCACCAGGTCGGTAGGGATCACTGCCAGCAACTGGTCGTTGGTGTAGTCGGTCAAGGTGCTTTCGCCGTTGTCGGTCTCGAACCACAGCACGCCGCGGCTATCGAAGCTCATGCCGTCGGGGCTGGCGAACTGGTTCAGTTCGGTCAGGCCGGAGCGGTTGATGTCGGCAGTACCGGCAGCGTTGGCGCCGAACACGAAGATGTCCCAGTTAAAGCTCAGCTGGTCGTCGCTGTCGTGCCAGCGAATGATGTGGCCGTGGCGGTTCGGGCCGCGCGGGTTCGCTGCATCGACCTTGTCCGGGGTGCGTGCACTGTTGTTGGTCAGGGTCAGGTACACATCGCCGTTCAGCGGGTTGACTGTCGTCCATTCAGGGCGGTCCATCGGCGTTGCACCCACGGCATCGCCAGCACCACGGGTGTTGAGGATGATGCCCGGCAGGTCACCATACAGCGCGCCCAGGGTGCTGCCGCCCGTGGTGGCGGTGGCCACGTCCAGAAGCAGCCATACGCCGGTGCCGTCGGCATTGAAGCGGGCCACGTAGAGCTTGCCTTGGTCGAGGTACTTGGCGCCGGTGGCCAGGCGGTCGGCCGGGGTGGCGTCGGCGGGGTCCCACACGGCGGTGGACACCCACTTGTACAGGTACTCGTTGTTCGAGTCGTCACCCATGTACCACACCAGCGGCTTGCCGGCGACGGGCAGGCCGGGGGCGCAGCCCTCGTGGCGGAAGCGGCCCAGCGCGGTGCGTTTGGTGGCCAGGGTGCTGCTGTTGTACGGGTCGATTTCGACAATGTAGCCGTAGGTGCTGGCTTCATTGCGGTAGTCGTCGGTGGCGCTGGCGCCTTTGACGGTAACGTCGAAACGGGCGAATTCGTCGTCCACTTCGCTGGCGTCACCGGCAGCGCTTTCCCACTTGTACTGGCCGCTGGAGGTGCCCACGCCAATGCGGCGCTGGTCCTCGGGGCGGGTGCCCTTGTTGACGAAGATGCCCGGCCAGTTCTCTTCGCAGGTCAGGTAGGTGCCCCACGGGGTATAGCCGTTGCCGCAGTTGTTGTTGGTGCCACGGCAGTGGGTGCCAGCAGTGGAGTATTTGGTCTTGACGTGGTCGGTGCCACGCAGCGGGCCGGTGATTTCCATGCGTGAAGCAGTGGTGAAGCGTCGGTTCAGCGGGTCGTTGTCGACCACCTGCCAGCGGCCGTTGATTTTCTGCAGGCGTACTACGCCAGCACCGTGTGCGTTGATCTCCTTGCGCACTTCTTCAACCGGGCGCTTGCCGTTGACATCGGTCGTGGGGCCGGCCGGGTGCAGGGCGGCAGTGTCGATGTACTCGAAATTGATCGCCAGCAGGCCGTCTTCCGAGCTGCCGTTGATGGGGAAGAAGTGCATGCCGTCGTGGTGCATGCCCATGGCGTTGGCCTGGTCGGTCGAGGTGTTGCTGCCGTCGGACTTCCACGGGTTGCCATTGCTGTTCAGCGGCGTACCCCAAGGCGCCAGCACATAGGCGCTATAGCCGGCGGCGACCACACAGGCGTCGGTGCGCGAGCCTGGGATGGACTGGAAGCCCAGCGCCAGTTTCGGCACTTCCGGCTCGGTGACTGGCGGTTCGGTCACCGGTGGCTCGGTGACCGGATCATCATGATCGGAACCACCACCGTCGAAGCAGCCTGTCAGGCCGGTACCGGCGATCATGGCGATGGCGGCGCCCAGGCTGCCGCGCATCACGCTGCGGCGGCTCAGGTAGGCGTCCATGACGTTGGCCATCGGCAGGTTGCCGCTTTGGTTCCGGTCCAGGTTGTCGCCGGTATCTCGACTCATCAGGTTGTCCTTATGTTGGCTGAGTTGGAAGAAACCGCGACTGTAAGGCGCAAGTGTGATGATTCCTTGGCAGAAATGTTAACGAGCTTTTAAAACTTCCGGTTCTTGGATTGCTCTTCTAAAGATCGAATTGGAATTGCTGTCGGATTTCTGCCATCAAACTGTAATGCCAACGCCGCAACATCCGGGGCCCTGAATGGACGTGGATAAGGATGGCGATGCGATGGCGAGCAGTGTGCACAGGCGCGAAGTGATCGGCTGGATGGGTATCGGTGCCTTGGCACCGCTGCTCGGCGCCTGCACAGCCTTCCCAGGGCAGCAGGGTGGCAACGCCCAGCTCGACTTGCTGTACGTCGCCGATACCCTCGATGCCCGCCAGCCTGGCCAGGCGGTGGTACCGGCAACCCGGTTGGGGCCGGTCAGCCACTTGGGCCGTGCGCCATGGATGACCGGCAGCAGCGCCAGTATCGCCTACCCGCAACTGGCGCCGCTGCTCGATGCCCGCCAGGCAACGACAGCCCAGCTGGGCGGTTATGCGGTGCTCGCGGCGTTGCTGGAGCAACTGCGTGGCGAGGCCGGTGCGGGTAACAGCCTGACCCTGGAAAACGGCCAGGGCTGGAATGGCAGTGGCCTGGCCTACCTGACCCAAGGCGAAAGTGGTGTGCAAGGCAGCCAGCTGTTGGGCATCGAAGCGCGGGTCAGCAGCGACGAGCGTGTGCTGTGGCCACAACGCAGCACGGGCCTGTATCGCCAGGCCAGCGCCATTACCCTCGGCGCCGGGCTGGCTGACGCACAACGCCAGGCACTGGGCGTGCAAGCCCTGCATATTTTCGAGCGCGGTGGTGCCCGTATTGCAGTGGTTGGCGTGACCGACCCGTACGCACAGGACCAGAAAGCCTCTCTTAAACAGTGGTACCAGTCACTGCTGCCGGTATTCGAGCAAGCCCGGCGCGAGGCTGACCTGGTGGTGGCCATGGCCGATGCAGGCACGGGCCCCGGCCTGTGGCTGGCTGAACGGGTGCCGCAAATCGACGTGCTGTTGTGTGCCCGTGGTCAGGACCTGTGGCCGGCACCGGTCGAGGTCACCCAGGCCAGCGGTCGCCGCGTGCCGGTGTTGTTTGCCGGCTGCCGGGGCAGCGGTGCCTTCCGCCTGCGCTGCCAGCGTGTGGCCGGCCAGTGGCAGTTCGATGGGCGTTTTTTCCCGGCCTTTGAACAGCAACTGGCGCCTGCCGCGCAGCTGCGTGTCGCGCAATTGCAGGCGCAACTGCGCCAGCAACGGGCCGGCCACGCGGCCTGGCTCGACCAACCGCTGGCCCGCGCGCCCCAGGCCTTGTGGCGCCGCGATACCCGTGGCGGCAGTTGGGACCGCCTGTTGCATCAAGCCTTGGCCGACGCTAACAGCGTACCCGTGTTGCTGCCGGGCCTGCGTTATGACTACCCGCTGGCAGCGGGGGCGCCCATTACCCGCGAACACCTGATAAGCCTTACCGGTGGCTACCCGGCGCCAGTGGTCGAAGCACCGGCCCGGCAGGTCGAGCAAGTGCTGGAAAACGCCGCGGAGCAATTGTTCGGTGACCCGCTGCTGCTGGACAACAGCCAGGACCTGCCGCGCTGGCAGGGCCAGGCCTGGAGCGTCAGCTACAGCCCGCAAGGCAAGCGCATCACTGGGTTGGAGCCGGTGCAGGGCCTGTGCCGCACCTTTGGCTTGCAATTCGAAAGCCAGGCCGGCGAGCCTCTGTGGCAGCGGGTCGAGGCCTGGCTCGCCCGCCAGCCTGACGGTTGGCAACTGGCGCCGCTGCAATTGCCCGAAGTGCGTTACGTGCAGGGGCACCCAGGCTGGCATCCACGGCAGTTGGCCTCGTGATGCCCACCTCGCGTCTGCTCACCGGCGCTGGCCTGACCCTGGCCGGCTGGCTGTCTGCGCAGTGTGTGCTGCAGATGAGCCGGCAGCCACAACCGGCCATGGCGCCTGCGGCGGCCGGCAGCCCGCTGCCCGGGCTGATGGTCGGTCACTGGCAAGCGCCGCCCGACGACGGCGCCATTGCCATCACCCGTCTGCCGCTGCAATACCTCGGCGGGCTCAAGGCCCAGCCATTGGCCTCCAGTGTGGTGGTGCTGCGCTACGGCGAGCAAGTACGCACCCTGGCCCGCGGTCAGCGCCTGGCGCCTGGGATCGTGCTGCAGGACATCGACAGCGATGGCCTGATTTTCAACAACCAAGGGCGGCGTGAGCGCCTGCCCTGGCCGCCACGCCCTGCCGTGACCGGCTTCAAGCGGCAAGGATGAACGATGCCTGTTAGACACTGCATGGCGGCTGCGCTGAGCCTGGCCTTGTCCGTCGCTTATGCCCAAGAGCCGGTGTTCGATGACAACGGTACGCCGATGTACGAGGTGAATTTCGTCGATACTGAACTCGGCGAGTTCATCGACAGCGTGTCGCGCATCACCGGCACCACCTTCATCGTCGACCCCCGGGTCAAGGGCAAGGTCACCGTGCGCACTGTCGACCTGCACGACGCTGACGCCATCTACGACATCTTCCTGGCCCAACTGCGCGCCCAGGGCTATGCCACCGTCGACCTGCCCAATGGCAGCGTGAAGATCGTGCCCGACCAGGCCGCGCGCCTGGAGCCGGTGCCAGTCGAGGCGGGCGGGCAGCAGGGCGAGGGCAGCGACAGCGTGGCCACCCGCGTATTCAGCGTGCGCAACGCCGCCAGCGAACAGGTACTGGGTATTCTCAAGCCGCTGATCGACCCACGGGTTGGAGTTATTACACCGTACCCGGCGGCGCACCAGTTGGTGGTGACTGACTGGCGCAGCAACCTCGAACGCATCGCCAGCCTGCTGCGCCAGCTCGACCGCCCTCAAGAGGCACCGGGCAGCGGCAGCACCCAGGTGATCTACCTGCGTCATGCCAATGCCGGTGAAGTGGTCAAGGTGCTGCGAGGGCTCAGCCAGGAAGGTGCGGTGCCGGCTGAAGGCGCGGGTGAAGCAGAGAGCAAGGATCGGCCGGTGATGGCAGCTTCCGGTGGCCCGGGCATTCGCCTGGAATACGAAGAAGGTACCAATGCCGTGGTCATGGTTGGCCCCGACAGCGAGCTGGCGGCGTACCGGGCCATTGTCGAGCAACTGGACATTCGCCGTGCCCAGGTGGTGGTCGAGGCGATCATCGCCGAGGTGTCCGACAGCAGCGCCCAGGAGTTGGGCGTGCAGTGGCTGTTTGCCGACGAGAAGTTCGGTGCCGGTATCGTCAACTTCGGCAGTAACGGGGTGAATATCGCCAGCATTGCCGGCGCCGCCGCCAGTGGCGACAACGAGGCCCTGGGCGATTTGTTGTCCACCACCACCGGTGCCACGGCGGGCATCGGCCATTTCGGTGGTGGCTTCAACTTCGCCATGCTGGTCAACGCGCTGAAGGGCAAGAGCGGCTTCAACCTGCTGTCCACGCCCACCTTGCTGACCCTGGACAACGCCGAAGCGTCGATCCTGGTCGGCCAGGAAGTGCCCTTCGTCACCGGCTCCGTGACCCAGAACAACGCCAACCCGTACCAGACCATCGAGCGCAAGGAAGTCGGGGTGAAGCTGCGCATCAAGCCGCAGATCAATATCGACAACAGCGTGCGCCTGGACATCGTCCAGGAGGTGTCGTCGATTGCCGACACCAGCTCGGCCAGCGACGTGATCACCAACAAGCGCGAGATCAAGACCAAGGTCATGGTCGAGGACAACGGCCTGGTGATACTTGGCGGCCTGATCAGCGACGAATTGAGTACCAGCAACCAGCGTGTGCCACTGCTCGGCGACATTCCTTACCTTGGCCGGTTGTTCCGCTCCGATGCCACCCGCAACACCAAGCAGAACCTGATGGTGTTCATCCGCCCGCGTATCCTGCGCGACGGGCCGAGCCTGGCGGGCCTCAGTGAAGCCAAGTACCGCACTCTGCAGCAGACCACACCGCTGCAGTTGCCGGACCTTGCAGAGGGCACGCGGCTGTTGCAGGTCTTCCCCGCCAGCCGCGCACGCCTGGAAGGCGGTGACTGGTGATGCTGCCCTATCGCCAGGCACGGCAGAGCGGAGTGGCCATGGCCCCGGCGGAGCAGGGCTGGCAGCTATGGCTGCGGCCCGACGCCGACAATGCCCAGTTGCAGGAGTTGCTGCGTGTGCATGGCCAGCCAAGCCTGCTCGAATACCTGGAACCTGCGCTGTTCGACGAGCGCCTTGGCCAGCTGTACCAGGCCGGCGATGCCGCCACCGAAGCGCTGATCGAAGGCATCGGCGACCAGGTCGACCTGGATAGCCTGATGAGCGAGATGCCGCGCATCGAAGACCTGCTTGAAAGCGACGACGAAGCCCCGGTGATCCGCCTGATCAACGGCCTGTTCGGCCAGGCGCTGCGGCTGCGCGCCTCGGACATCCATATCGAGACCTTCGAGCAGAGCCTGGTGGTGCGTCTGCGGGTCGATGGCCATCTGCGTGAGGTGCTGCGTCCTCCACGTGCGTTGTCGGCCATGCTGGTATCACGGATCAAGGTCATGGCCCGCCTGGACATCGCTGAAAAGCGTCAGCCCCAGGACGGCCGCATCACCTTGCGTGCAGCAGGGCGCGAAGTGGACGTGCGGGTCTCGACCTTGCCCGGCATCCATGGCGAGCGGGTGGTGATGCGCGTGCTCGACAAGCAGGCCAGCCTGCTGGCGCTGGATAACCTGGGCATGCCGGCAGCGGTACTGCAGGGCCTGCGCGGTTGCCTGGCGCGTCCCAATGGCATTGTGCTGTCCACCGGGCCGACCGGTTCGGGCAAAACCACGACCCTGTACGCCAGCCTGAACAGCCTCAACGATGGCAGCCGCAACATCCTCACCGTCGAGGACCCGGTGGAGTACGCCATCGCCGGCATTGGCCAAACCGCCATCAACCCGCGTGCGGGGCTGACGTTTGCCAGTGGCTTGCGCGCCATCCTGCGTCAGGACCCTGACGTGATCATGCTCGGCGAAATCCGCGATCAGGAGACTGCACAGATCGCCGTGCAGGCCAGCCTCACCGGCCACCTGGTGCTGTCGACCTTGCACACCAACAGCGCGGTAGGCGCAGTGACCCGACTGCGCGACATGGGCATCGAGCCCTTCCTGATCGCCTCTTGCCTGCGCGGCGTCCTGGCCCAGCGCCTGGTGCGGCGTTTGTGCAACTGTGCCGTGGCGCACCCGCTGCAGGCTGCCGAGCGCGAGCTGTGGCCCGAGCTGGCGGCGCTGGGCAGCACTTATCACGCGGTGGGTTGCGAGCAGTGCCAGGGCAGCGGTTATATCGGGCGACTGGGGCTGTACGAATTTATCGAACTGGACGCTGGGCTCATCGGCCTGTTGTACGACGGCGCCAGTGAGCTGGCCATGCAGGATTACCTGGCTGAACGGCGCCAAAGCCTGGTGGCGATGGCCAGCGATTGCCTGGCTCGCGGTGAGACCAGCCTGGCCGAAGTGCTGCGCGTGGTACAGGGCTAAGACATGCCGACCTATCGCTACCAGGCCGTTGACCTCGCCGGCAAATCGCACAAGGCCAGCCTGCAGGCTGACAGTGAACGCCACGCTCGCCAGCTGTTGCGCGAGCAGGGCCTGTTCGCCCGCCAGTTGCAGCGTCATGAAGCCGGCAGCCGACAACCCCGTCGCCAGCGCCTGAGCCGCGCCCAGCTGTGTGAGCTGACCCGTCAGCTGGCCACCTTGACCGGGGCCGGTATTCCCTTGGTCGATGCCCTTGCCACCCTTGAACGGCAACTGCGTCAGCCCGCCCTGCACAGTGTGCTGGTGGCCTTGCGCGGCTCGCTGGCCGAAGGCCTGGGCCTGGCCCGCAGCCTGGCCCGGCAGGGCGCACCGTTTACCGGCCTGTACTGCGCACTGGTCGAGGCCGGCGAACGTTCCGGGCACCTGGCCCAGGTGCTGACCCGCTTGGCCGACCACCTGGAGCAGGTGCAACGCCAGCAACACAAGGCCCGTACTGCGCTGATCTACCCCGCTGTGCTGATGGGGGTATCGCTGGCAGTGGTGATTGGCCTGATGACGTTCGTCGTGCCCAAACTCACCGAGCAATTCGCCCACGCCGGGCAAAGCCTGCCGCTGATCACCTCGTTGCTGATCGGCCTGAGCCAGGGGCTGGTGCAAGCCGGGCCCTGGCTGTTAGGGGTGGCGCTGTTGCTCGGGGTGCTGGGCGGCTGGCTGCTGCGCAAACCGCACTGGTGCCTGCGTCGCGACCAACTGCTGCTGCGCCTGCCGCGTATTGGCCACCTGCTGCAGGTGCTGGAAAGCGCGCGCCTGGCGCGCAGCCTGGCGATTCTCAGTGGCAGTGGCGTGGCCCTGCTCGAAGCCTTGCAGGTGGCCACTGAAACCATTGGTAACCGGCGTATCCGCCTGGCCATGGAGCAGGTGCGCCAGCACGTGCAGGGCGGCACAAGCCTGCACCGAGCGCTGGATGCCAGCCAGCAATTCCCGCCGCTGCTGGTGAACATGGTCGGCAGCGGCGAGGCCAGTGGCACCCTGGCGGACATGCTCGAGCGCGTGGCCGACGACCAGGAGCGCGGCTTTGCCCGCCAGGTCGATACCGCCATGGCGCTGTTCGAACCCCTGATGATCCTGGTGATGGGCGCCGTGGTGCTGTTCATCGTGCTGGCGGTGCTGCTGCCGATCATGCAACTCAACCAGGGCCTGCAATTGTGACGACAAGGAGTATTGCCATGCAGCATCGACGTAACCGCCAACGCGGCTTCACCCTCATGGAAATCATGGTGGTGATCTTCATCATCGGCCTGCTGATTGCCGTGGTGGCGCCCAGCGTGCTGGGCAACCAGGACAAGGCCATGAAGCAGAAGGTGATGGCCGACCTGGCCACCCTGGAGCAGGCGCTGGACATGTATCGTCTGGACAATTTGCGCTTCCCCAGCAACGAACAGGGCCTGGTCGCGCTGGTGAAAAAGCCGGCTCAGGAGCCGCTGCCTCGGGCCTGGCGCAGTGATGGCTACGTGCGTCGCCTGCCGGAAGACCCATGGGGCACCCCGTACCAGTACCGCATGCCCGGCGAACATGGCCGGGTCGATGTGTACTCGCTGGGCGCCGATGGCATGCCGGGTGGCGAAGGCCAGGATGCCGACCTGGGTAACTGGGCGCTGTAACCGGTGCGCGGTCAGCATGGGTTCAGTCTGATCGAGCTGCTGGTGGTGTTGGCCATCGCTGGGCTGATGACCGGGCTGGCGGTGGCTGGCCTCGGCAACGGCCAGGCCCGTGTCGAGCAGGCCCTGCAACGGCTGGCGGCCGAGGTCCGCGGCCAGGCCGCGCTGGCCCGGCATGCCGGGCAACTGCGCGGGCTGCGTTGGAATGGCCAGCGCCCGGAGTTCGTCCGCCGCCAAGGCAATGACTGGATCGTTGAAAAGGTCGCGCTCGGCGACTGGCCCAAGGGCCTTCACCCGGACTGGCCCCCGAGCCCGCAGCCGCGCCTGCTGTTCACGCCGCATGGCTGGGCACAGTCGGGCAGTGTGCGTTGGCGTTGGGCTGATGGCGGCCAGCAATGGGCTTGGCGCCGCAATGGTCACTTGCGGGTGGCGGTGGCGCCATGAGGCAGCGTCAGCGTGGTTTCACCTTGCTGGAAGTGACCGTGGCCCTGGCGATTGCCGCCGTGCTGGCAGTCATCACCAGCCAGGTACTGCGCCAGCGGCTGGCCGTTCAGGACAACCTGCAACAGCACCGCCTTGGCCTGTTGTGCGCGCGTGAGCTGCAAGCCCGCTTTGCTGTCGAGCAGTACTGGCCTGCCGAAAACCAGGTGGCCGGCAAGCTTGGCCAAGGTGGCCAACTGTGTCACTGGCAACTGCAACTGCGCCGCACCGGCGTGCGTGACCTGCGCCGTGGCGAACTGCAATTGTTCGCCGACCACGATCAGCGTCTGCCACTGGGCCAGTACACCGTGTTTCTGGAGCGCCCATGAAACGCCGTCAGGCAGGTCTGACCCTGATCGAACTGATGGTCGCCCTGGCGCTGACCGCCATACTCGGCATCATGCTCGCCGCGCTGGTCAACGGCTGGCTGAAGGTGCGCGAACGCCTGCAGCACACCAATCAGCAAACCTCGGTGCTGGACTTTTGTCTGGCACTGGAGCGGCGCTTTGACAGCCCGGTGCTGCGCCGTGTCTACGACCAGCGTTTGCCGCTGGCCAGCCGATGGCTGGACTGGCAACCCGCCAGCAACCAGTTGCTGTGGGTCGCCAGCACCGGCCTGCCGGCGGCCGAAGGTGGCTCGCGCCTGCAACGCCAGCGACTGCGCTTCGAGGTCCGTGAGCAGCGCCTGCTGCTGGAAAGCTCGGCCGATTTGTACGCCGCCGTCGCCCCGCGCTGGGTAGAGCGCGAACGACTCGACCAGGTCAGCGCCATGAACGTTCTGTACTACCAGGGCGGCCGCTGGCTGGCCTGGCCTTCTGACCAACCGGTACACCCAGGCCGTGGTGTGCGTCTGGAACTGCTGCGTGATGGAGCCCCCTATGTCTGCACCTTCGCCCTCCCATGGGGGCGCTCATGAAACTTGAATGGCGGCGGCGTACGCCGGCGCAGGCGTGGCTATTGCTGCGCCCGGGTGTTGTCTGGCACTGGGCGCTGGTCCATGAGGGTATTTTGCAAAGCCAGGGGCAGGGTGAGCCACCGGCAAACCCGCAGGCCCATGTTGCGCTGGTTCTGCCTGCCGAGGCCTGCAGCCATTTTCGCGTGCCGGCCCCGCCCGTGCTCAAGCGCGAAGAATGGCCTTTGTTGCTTGAGGATCGCTTGCTGCAGGCCCCGCATGAGGTGGCCTGTGCCTGCCTGGCCCGTGAACCCGGGCACCTTCGCCTGCTGGTAGTGGCGCGCCAGCAGTTGGATGAATGGCGTGGCCAATGTGCCGCCTGGGGCTTGCAGGTAGTGCGCTGCTGGGCGGAGCTGCAGTTGCTGCCGCTGCCCGAGCCAGGATGCGCCTGGCAATGGCAGCGTATGCCCGGCATGTCCTGTTACAAAGGGCTGGCCGAAGACGGACAGGAACACTGGCTGGCCTGGCCTGATGCCTTGGGTGGGGTACCGCAGCCACCGTGGGCAGGGCTGCACAAGACGTCGCTGAGCGGCAACTGGCCCACCGTATTTGCGCCGCTCGACACATTACCCGGTCTGTTCGAACGCATCCGCAAGGTGCGCTCGTTGCCGGCGGCGTCCCGACAGCAGCAGCGGCTGCTGGCAGCTTGCCTGGTGCTGGCCACCGTTTGGGGTGGCCTGTGGTTGAGCCAGCAATGGCGCCAGGCGCAACTCTGGCGCAGTCAGGTCTTTACCGTGACCGGCGAGCAGGCCAGCCCTCGACACGCGGCACAAGTCCTCAAGCGCCTGCGCGAGAGCGTACTGCAGCAGCAACTGCGTACACGCCAGCTAGACGACCTGCAGGCTCGCTTGCAGGCCTGGCTGCGTGACAATCCCGGCTTGCGCCTGCAAGCGGTGCGCTTCGATGGCCAGCGTTGGCACCTACACCTGCAGGGCGAGGGCAGTGCGCCGCCATGGCGTGATATGGCGGCTGCCGCTGGCGCCACAGTGCAGGTTCAAGATGGCCAAGTGATCTTCGACCTGGGAGCAGCCTCATGAACCGCGACTGGCTACAGCGTCATCGCTTCACGTTCGCCTGGGGACTGATCGCGCTGCTGCTGGCCTTCCTGGCCCTGCGCGAAGGCATTGCGCAATGGCGCGTGCTTGGCCAGTGGCGTGTGCTGGCCGAACAGGCGGCCAGCCTGCAAGGCGGGCCCGGTTTGAACCTGGAGCGGCTACGTCAGTCGGCCCAGGCCCGTGGGGTCGAACTGATCGAAGTCGATACGCAAGGCAAGGCCTGGCAACTGCGGGGGCAGGTGGCCGATGAGCGCATGCTGCAAGGCTGGGTGCAGAGCCTGCGTGCAGAAGGCGCATTGCCGTTGCAATGGGGGCTGGAGCAACAGGGCAAGGCTTTGCGATTCGACCTGGTGGTGCAGCCATGAGCCGCAGTGCAGCAATGGCCTGGGTGCTATTGGTATTCGTGCTCACGCTGTTTATCGAGCTTCCGGCCAATTGGGTGGTGCGTGCGTTCGGCCTGCCGGTACGTGATGTCGGCGGAAGCCTTTGGCAAGGGCAGGCACAACAATGGGGGCCGGTCGGGCCTTTGCGCTGGACGCTGCAGCCCTGGCGCTTGCAGGTGAATGCGCAAGTCGGGTTCCAGGGCCAGGCCTGGCAGTTGCGCGCAGAAGGCTGGCCTTGGCAGTGGCGGCTGGAGGCATCAGCCAAGGGGGCTTTGGCGACGGTCTCGACGGATTACCGCCTGGCCGGCCAGTGGCAGGGGGGGGTGAGGATGCAGGGGGCAGGGCGCCAATGCCAAGCCAGTGAAGGCCGCGTGATCGTAACCGACCTGGCTCTGAGCGACCCTTGGTCCCTTGGCCTTGGCCTTGGGCACGGTTGGCTGGAAATGGATTGCCGCAGTGGCTGGCACCTGCGCGGGCAGTTGGCGCAGCCAGGGCAACATCAACTGGCCGTGGATGCCGACCTGCCAGGGCGCCGGGCGCAGGTGGTGTTCCAGCTGCAGCCTGAAGCGCAGTTGACGCCATTGTTGCGTGGGGCTCAATGGCTCGGGCCGCAGGCCCTGGCGGGGCAGCGAGACCTTCGTTGGTGAGCAACTACGTGGCGTGGCGCCCTGTAGATACGCTGTGGGCGGTCGAGCTTTTCTGAGGTGGTCGGGGCTGAACCGCTTGGTCTTATCAAATGGTTCAAACCGCGAAGCAGGCGGCGCTTTGCGTGGCACCGGCTGCGCCGGTGTTCGCGGGTGAACCCGCTCCTACAACGGCCTGTGCCCAACCGCCGATATGTGCCCACCCACCGATTTGTGTCAAACCGCCGATTTGTGTCCAACCGCCGATTTGTGTCCAACCGCCGATTTGTGTCCAACCGCCGATTTGTGTCCACCCACCGATTTGTGTCCACCCACCGATTTGTGTCCAACCACCGATTTGGGCCCAACCACCGATTTGTGCCCAACCACCGATTTGTGTCCACCCACCGATTTGTGTCCAACCACCGATTTGGGCCCAACCACCGATTTGTGTCCAACCACCGATTTGTGCCCAACCACCGATTTGTGTCCAACCACCGATTTGTGTCCAACCACCGATTTGTGTCCATCCCCGATCAGTGTAGGAGCGGGCTTGCCCGCGAAGACGGCAGATCAGGCAATCACGATCACTCGTCGTCCGCAGTCCCGTTGGCCCGCCAGTAGGCCGCAGCCTTTAGCGCATCTTCCGGCACCCCTTTCTCCAGCAATAGCGCCTTGGCCTGGCGAGTCAGGGCTTTTTCCAGCGCCACCCAGGCATACAGCCGGCCTTGCGGCAAGCTCAGGTTCCGCACCAGTGCCAACAAGTCTTCCTCCTGGCGACGTACCCAGATCACTTCCACCTGGGCCTTGCTTGGCAGCGGCTGGCGCTCGTGCTCGTCTTCGATCTGGATCACTGCCAGCACCTGGCGGCCCGCCGGCAACTCCTCCAGCCGACGGCCAATGGCCGGGATAGCAGTTTCATCACCGATCAGCAGGTAGCTGTCGAAAATATCCGGCACCACCAGCGAGGCCCTTGGCCCTGCGATGTCCAGGGTTTGCCCGGGCGCGGCTTGCGCGGCCCAGGTAGAGGCAGGGCCGTCGCCGTGCAGCACGAAGTCGATGTCCAGCTCATTTGCCACCAGGTCGATGCGCCGCGGTGTGTACTCGCGCATGGTGGGCCGCGCGCCACCGTCCTTACCCATATTACGGGCCTCGATGGCCTGTTGTTGCTCCGGCGTTTCGGCAAACAGCAGCTTGATATGGTCGTCGCTGCCCATGCTGGTAAAGCCTTGCAGCTCGGCACCCCCCAAGGTGATCCGGCGCATGCGCGGGGTCAGCTCGGTGACCCGCAGCACCTGCAGACGGCGCTGGCGGATCTCGTGGTTTACGCGGTGAATGGTGTCACTCATGGGGCGTCTCCCTGAAAGGTTCGGTTGGCCCGGAGGCGATGGCCGTGGCGGCATGGTTGAGCAGGTCACGGACCCGTTCGATTTCTTCCGCGGTCCAGCGGCCGCTGTGCATGTGTAGTGCATGACGCAAATTACCGACCGCTTCATGAATCTCTGGCGGGCGGTCGTGGCCGCGCAGGGCGCGTTTGCTGACCTCGATGCGCATGCGCACGCCATCCAGGGCTACCGCCTGATCCGCCAAGGCGCTGCGGCCGGCATCGGTGATGGCATACAGGCGTTTGCTGCCCTGCACCTGGCCGCTGATCAGTTCGGCTTCTTCAAGAAAGTTCAGCGTGGGGTAGATCACCCCGGGGCTTGGGCTGTAGCTGCCTTCGAACAAGTTCTCGATCTGGCGGATCAGGTCGTAACCGTGGCCGGGTTGCTCGGCCAGCAAGTCCAGCATCAGCAGCTTGAGGTCACCAGGGGCGAAGACACGCGGGCCGCGCTCGCCACGGCCGGGGCGCCGCTCGAAGGGATCATGAGGGGTATGTTCGCGCATAAGGAAAGGGCTCCGTCGTTTGCGATATATCGTAAGATATTACTCAAGATATATCTAAAGACAAGCCATTTAATGCTGATGATTATCATCTACTCAGTCGATGTGTTACCTGTCGACGGCGGTGTGTGCACGGCAACCTGTGGCGGCTTGCACTCATTCGGGTTGCCTGGCTGCAGGTATGGCATGAGGATCGGTGCCATGCCCTTGAGCACCTGCACTGGCAGCGCCGAGGTAAATTTGAACGCTTCTGCCGTGCGACCCGGCACGAAGGCGGTCAGCGTGCCGAAATGGTTGTCGCCGAGGAAGAACACGAAGGTGGCGGTGCGGTTCAGCGAGCGCGAGCCGATCAGCCGGCCGCCGGCGCCGAAGCTTTCGATTCGGTTGTCACCGGTACCGGTCTTGCCGCCCATCACCAGTGGCGTGCCGTCCTGCAGCTTGAAGCTGCCGGAAATACGCCGCGCGGTACCTGCGTCGACCACTTGCGACATGGCGCCTTTGAGCGCACGCGCCACTTCGACCGGCAGAATGCGCACGCCGCGGTCCGGGTCTGTGATCAACTTGGTCTCGTAGGGTGTGTTGGCTGCAAAGTGCAAGGTGTCGATGCGCAAGGTTGGCAGGCGAATACCGTCGTTCTGGATGATCCCGACCAGTTCGGAGAGGGCAGCGGGGCGGTCGCCGGAGCTGCCGATGGCCGTGGCCAATGAAGGCACCAGGTGGTTGAATGGATAGCCCACGCGTTTCCAGCGCTGGTGGATGTCGAGGAAGGCTTCGATCTCGACCATGGTGCGGATGCGGCTGTCACGGGCGCTCTGGTGGCGGCTCTTGAACAGCCAGCCATATACCTCCTGGCGTTCGAAACGGCTGGCATTGATCATTTCGGTCAGTGTCGAGCCTGGGTGCTTCAGCAGGTAGCCAAGCAGCCACAGGTCCAACGGGTGGACCTTGGCGATGTAACCCTGGTCGGGCAGGTCGTACTTGCCCGGGCCATAAGCAGCGTACATCTCTGACAGACGGCCATCGGTCAGTTTGCCCAGCACCTTCTTGTCATCCTTGAGGTGGGCACGCACGAATGCGTTGAAGGTTTCCTGGCCTGCCTCGGGGAACAGGTAGCGGTGTACTGCCGCCAACCGCTGTGGGGTCACGCGCATGCTGTCGATAAAGGTGTCCAGGCGTTGTTGCGAGGTTCTACGCTGGTACTTTTTCCAGAAGCGCATCAGGTATTTGGTGCCCTCCTTGTCGGCGAAGCGCGCAAGGTACTCCTGGCGGCGCGGGTCGGCGTCGTCCTTGAGCAGCGCCACGCGGTTGTATGGTTGCTGGTAAGTCACGTAGCGCACGAGGTCGCGCATCAGGCGGATGAACGGCAGGTTGATCGACTCGCGCAGTGCATCTTTGAGTGTCGGGTTGCGGTTGTTGTCTTCCTTGCGGAAGTTGTTGAACACATGCATCCCGCCGCCAGTGAAGAACCCTTCGCCGGTGTTGGCCGAGTACTTGCGTTCCAGCGCGGCGTCGAGCATGGCGTCCAGGCTCTGGTTCTTGCTGTTCTGCGCCAGCCATTCCAGCGACCATTGCGTGATGCGGTCGAGTTCGGCCACTTCGACCTTCTTCAGCTCGGCGGCAGGTTTGCCGGCGTACTTGTCGTGCAGCTCGGCGATAATCTCCAGGTAGGTGGTCAGTACCCGTAGCTTGGCGGTTGAGCCCAGCTCCAGCTTGCTGCCTTCGTTGATGTCGAAGGGCTGGTTGGTGCTGTCGGTCTGCACCCGCACCCGCGAACCATCGGCGGTGCGCTCGAACAAGGTGAAGCTGTAGCTCACCTGGTCGGTGGTCTTGGCGGTGAGCAGTCGCTCGCCGATCAGGCCGATCTGTGCGGCAAACGCCGGGTCGGCGAGGTTTTTCAGGTACTGGCTGACCTGCAGTTGCAGGTCGGCCTGCAAGGTACTGGTGGCTGACAGGTCAAGGCGGTCGAGGTCGTACAGTGGGCGGTTGAGCATGGCCGACAGACGGTTGCGCGCAAGGCTGATGCCCTTGTTGGTGATGATCGGTACGATGGTCGGCTGCGCTACCCAGTCGCGGTACACCGCCTTGCTGACCAGTGCGGCATCGGCCAGCGGCTGATCGATGACCTTGTTGGCGGCAAGCACGCGAATGTGCGAGTCGGTGAGTTCGGCCAACTCGACCCGGCCCTTGGACAAGTAATACGAGGGACGGCGCTGGGCAATCATCAGCGACAGCACCTGGCGCAGGGCCAGGCCACGCGCGGCCATGCTCTCTGAGTCGGTGGCGGTGGCGTTCAGGGCCTGGTTGACCTGGTCGAAGTCGGCGCCGTACCACACCCGCAGGCCCTCGGCCATGCCATGTACCTCACCATGCCCAGGCACGGCCGACAGCGGTACGCTGTTGAGGTAGTCGCGCACGATACGCTGGCGTGCCTCGGTGGTGTCGGGGCCGCCCTGGTAGGCACGCACGCTGGCAGAAATCATCTGCCGGATCTTCTCCGCGCCCGACACCGTCAGGCCATCCGGTGAGTGGCGATATTTTTCCAGCTGGGTGGCCAGGGTGCTGCCGCCGGCAGACTGACCGGGCAGGGCCAGGTACTTGGCGACCTGGCTGTAGGCGGCCTTGGCAAAGCGTGGCCAGTCCACAGCCGGGTTGTTACGTGGGTCGTCGGTATCCAGCAGGTCGCGGTTTTCGATGAACAGCAAGCTGTTGACTATTACGGGAGGTATCGCCGCAAAGTCCGGGTACAGGTGCTGGGGGTAGTTGTACTGGTACAGCGTGTCGCCGCGGCAATCGGTGATCGACAGGCCGGCCTGGATCTTCTCGATATAGGGCGCGAACAGCCCATGATCGACGTAGTTCATCAATGCGGGTGAAAACTTCACCTGTTCGCTGATGAGGTAGTCGCGCTTGAGCAGGCGTGGCAGGAATTCACCCAGGGCGCTATAGCCCAGGCGTTTGTCGAACGGCCCATCACCGGGGTAGACGATGGCATCGCTGGGACCGGGTTGCAGCGAGTAGGTCAGTGTACCGGCCAGTCTGCTGAACTCGCGCGATTGTAGTTCGGAGGTACGGAATTCGTTATACGCGGCAACAGCGATGGCTACCAGTGCCACCAGCAGGATGAGGATGATCAGCCACCACCATAGCCGACGCTGACGGGGGGACTTGGATTGTGGCGTCTCGGCCTGAGGTATCTCGGGAGCTTCCGTTCTGCTGGGTTCCGATTGCCACAGTGCGCCCATAGTCTTCTATCCGGCCAAGTGTTTTCGTCTTGCTTGTCTGAAGCTTAGACGTTGAGTGGATAGGGTGAAAAATTTGTAGGAAGTTGGAAAAAGTGGTGTGGGGCTATACGGCTTTGGTGTGGGTTTCTTCAACGGACGATGTTGCTATGGTGCCTTGGCAATTCTTTGGGCGCGAAGCGGCCCCAGAGTTCTAGCCAAATTTCTGCATATATACAGTGAAAACACCTACAACGGTCTTCCTATACTGCTGGCCCCCTTCGCCCTGCCGGGCGCTCTAGTCCGGCACATGGGCAGGCCCACAAGGCCAGCCTGGCAAGCCAACGCCACGCCTATCGGCATGGTCGCGGCTGCACGAAGGTCAAATCCAATAACAAAATGAGGTTGTATTGCTATGCCAGTCGGCAACCACTCTGCCCACGGCCAGGCCACTGAAGGCGGCCCGCTCAAGCGTGAACTGGGCGAACGGCACATCCGCTTGATGGCGCTGGGCGCCTGTATCGGTGTCGGTCTTTTCCTCGGTTCGGCCAAGGCGATCGAAATGGCCGGCCCAGCCATCATGTTGTCTTACATCATCGGTGGCCTGGCCATCCTGGTGATCATGCGCGCGCTCGGTGAAATGGCCGTGCATAACCCTGTCGCCGGCTCTTTCAGCCGTTATGCCCAGGATTACCTCGGCCCATTGGCGGGCTTCCTGACCGGCTGGAACTACTGGTTCCTGTGGCTGGTGACCTGTGTTGCCGAAATTACTGCAGTGGCCATCTACATGGGCATCTGGTTCCCCGACGTACCGCGCTGGATCTGGGCCCTGGCGGCACTGGGCAGCATGGGCGCGATCAACCTGGTGGCGGTGAAGGCTTTTGGTGAATTCGAGTTCTGGTTCGCGCTGATCAAGATCGTCACCATCATCGCCATGGTCCTCGGCGGCATCGGCATCATTGCCTTCGGCTTTGGCAATGACGGTGTCGCAGTCGGTATCTCCAACCTGTGGAGTTATGGCGGGTTCATGCCCAATGGTGTGACTGGCGTGCTGATGTCGCTGCAGATGGTGATGTTCGCCTACCTGGGCGTGGAAATGATCGGCCTCACCGCAGGTGAAGCACGCAACCCGCAAAAGACCATTCCGCAGGCCATCGGCTCGGTGTTCTGGCGCATCCTGCTGTTCTACGTCGGGGCGTTGTTCGTGATCCTGTCGATTTACCCTTGGAACGAAATCGGCAGCCAGGGCAGCCCGTTCGTCATGACTTTCGAGCGCCTCGGCATCAAGACCGCCGCCGGCATCATCAACTTCGTGGTCATCACGGCGGCGCTGTCGTCGTGCAATGGCGGCATCTTCAGTACCGGGCGCATGCTCTATAGCCTGGCACAGAACGGCCAGGCGCCGGCGGCCTTCGCCCGTACCTCGAAGAACGGCGTGCCACGCAATGCGCTGCTGCTGTCGATCGGCGCGTTGCTGTTGGGCGTGCTGGCCAACTACCTGGTGCCTGAAAAGGTCTTCGTCTGGGTAACCTCGATCGCCACCTTCGGTGCGATCTGGACCTGGGTGATGATCTTGCTGGCACAGCTGAAGTTCCGCGCCGGCCTTACCACTGCCGAGCGCAAGGCACTGAAGTACCGCATGTGGCTGTGGCCGCTGAGTTCGTATCTGGCGCTGGCCTTCCTGGTGCTGGTGGTCGGGCTGATGGCGTACTTCGAGGATACGCGTGTGGCCCTGTACATCGGCCCGGCGTTCCTGGTGCTGCTGACGGTGCTGTACTACACGCTCCGCCTGGCGCCGAAAGACGCACAAGGTGTGACGAGTACCGCCTCCTGATCTGACGTGGGGCCGCTTTGCGGCCCCAGCGTTCCGTCAGGCCGCCACTTCGCTGTGCGGCTCGAAACTGTCCGCCCGAGCCAGTTGCCACATCCGCGAATAGAACTGCCCGTTCACCTCGCCGGTCAGCAACTCACCTGGCTTCAAGAACACATGCATCTGCGAGAACAGCTTGATCTCGGTGGCCGAAATGCGCCGCACCAGGTGCTTGGCCTCCAGTTGAGCCGGGTGCTCCAGGCCTGCCGCCGCCAGCATTTCTGCCAAGGCACGCAAGGTGTTGTGGTGGAAGTTCAGCACCCGCTGGGCTTTGTCGGGCACCACCAGCGCACGCTGGCGCAACGGATCTTGTGTGGCCACGCCGGTCGGGCACTTGTTGGTGTGGCAGCTTTGCGACTGGATACAGCCGATGGCGAACATGAAGCCGCGTGCAGAGTTGGCCCAGTCGGCACCAATGGCCAGCACGCTGGCGATGTCGAAGGCACTGACTATCTTGCCGCTGGCGCCCAGCTTGATCTTGTCGCGCAGGTTCAGGCCGACCAAGGTGTTGTGCACGAACAGCAGGCCTTCACGCAGGGGTACGCCGATATGGTCGGTGAACTCCACGGGCGCTGCGCCAGTGCCACCTTCCTTGCCATCGACGACGATGAAGTCGGGCAGGATGCCGGTTTCCAGCATGGCCTTGGCGATGCCCATGAATTCCCACGGGTGGCCCAGGCAGAACTTGAACCCCACCGGCTTGCCGCCGGACAGCTCACGCAACTGGGCGATGAACTGCATCATTTCGATCGGTGTCGAGAAGGCGCTGTGGCGCGACGGGGAGATGCAATCCTCGCCCATCAGCACGCCACGGGTTTCGGCAATTTCCTGTGTGACCTTGTGTTTGGGCAGTATGCCGCCGTGGCCGGGCTTGGCACCTTGGCTCATCTTGATCTCGATCATGCGCACCTGAGGGCTGCGCGCCTGGGCGGCGAAGCGTTCGGGATCGAAGCGCCCATCCGGCGTGCGGCACCCGAAGTAGCCGCTGCCCAGTTCCCACACCAGGTCACCGCCGTGCTCGCGATGGTAAGGGCTGATGCTGCCCTCGCCGGTGTCGTGGTGGAAGTTGCCCAGCTTGGCGCCCTGGTTGAGCGCACGGATGGCATTGGCACTGAGCGAGCCGAAACTCATGGCCGAAATGTTGAAGATCGAGGCCGAATACGGCTGGCTGCACTGCGGCCCACCAACGATAACGCGGAAGCTGGCCGGGTCGGCCAGTGGTGCCGGGCGCATGGAGTGGCCGATGAACTCGAAACCGGATTCATATACGTCGATCAGGGTGCCGAAAGGTTTGTCCGAGGCTTCGTTCTTCGCCCGGGCATACACCAGCGAGCGCTGGGCGCGGGAGAAGGGCAGGGCATCGCTGTCGGACTCCAGCAGGTACTGGCGGATTTCCGGGCGAATGGCCTCGACCAGATAGCGGATGTTGCCAAGAACCGGGTAGTTACGGCGTACGGCGTGGCGCTGCTGCAGTAAATCGAACAGGCCGACCAGGCTGAGGATGCCAGTGGTCAGGGTGAACGGCCACAACCATTCGTGGTGGCTGAAGGGGATGCTCGCCAGGGTGAACAGCACGCAGGCGGCGAAGAAGGCATAGCGACTGAGAAGTGACAGGCTCATACAGGGTCCTTGCGATGGCGCGGTCAGGCTCAGGGCCTGGGGGCAAACCCCGACCATAGCCAAGTTGCCGGGCGCTGCAAATTAAAATCGGGGTAGCGAAAATCATTCTCGACCCGAGCCGAATTGCCTGGGTGCAACGCATACCGCTGTAGGAGCGGGTTTACCCGCGAATGCGTCGGGAGCCTCACCATCGCATTCGCGGGTGAACCCGCTCCTACAGGGGGGACGTGCTGTGATCAAGATTTTCGAACCTGCTCAATAGCGTGCCGCCTCGACCAGATACGTGTAACGCCCAGTTGGCCTGTCAGGCCGGCACAGGAATGACCGGCCTTGTCAGGCCAATGACCCCATGGGATCCTCGCGGGTCATTTTTTCAGCGAGCCCACCCCCATGCCCAACATCATCCGCATCGCCGCTGCCCTGCTGATCGACCCTCAGGGCCGCACCCTGCTGGTGCGCAAGCGTGGCACCGAGGCTTTCATGCAGCCAGGCGGCAAGATCGATGCCGGTGAAACGCCGGTACAGGCGCTGGTGCGCGAGTTGCACGAGGAACTGGGCCTGCGCATCGACCCGGCTCAGGCCGTGCACCTGGGCCAGTTCAGTGCCCCCGCCGCCAACGAGCCGGGCTTCGAAGTGCAAGCTGAACTGTTCCGTGTCGACAGCGCCGCTGCTGTGGTGCCGGCCGCAGAGATCGAGGAGGTGGTCTGGCTGGCAGCAGATCAGGCGCCCGTCATGCAACTGGCCCCCCTGACCCGCGACTTGATCCTGCCGCTGTATCGCCAGGCGCTCAACGCACCGCGCTGACACCGTCGAGGGTGGCGAACGAGGTGTCCTTGGCCGTCAGCAAAAAGTCGCGCATGTACGGGGCATCGAGCATATCGGTGCGCACGGCGGCATAAAGCGTGGCAAACAGGCCTTTCTCGCCCAGGCGTTTGCCCTTCACATAGCCGCGCGAGCTGTACTCGTGCAGCGCCCAATGCGGCATGCCGCATACGCCACGGCCGCTGGCCACCAGCTGCATCATCATCACCGTCAGCTCCGAGGTGCGCACGGCGGCTGGCTCGATATCGGCCGGCTCCAGGAAGCGGGTGAAGATGTCCAGGCGATCGCGTTCCACCGGATAGGTGATCAGCGTCTGATCGAGCAAGTCTTGCGGCACGATGTAAGGCTTGCTGGCCAGCGGGTGCTGGTTGGCCACTGCCAGCATCGCCTCGTAGGTGAACAGCGGCACATAAGTGATGCCTGCCAGGTCCACCGGGTCGGAGGTCACCACCAGGTCAAGGTCGCCACGGGCCAAGGCCGGCAGCGGGGCGAAGGCAAAGCCGGAGGCCAGGTCCAGTTCCACTTCCGGCCAGGCATCACGGAACTGGTCGATGGTCGGCATCAGCCACTGGAAGCAGCTGTGGCATTCGATAGCCATGTGAAGGCGTCCGGCAGTGCCTCCGGCCAGACGTGCAATGTCACGTTCGGCACTGCGCAGCAACGGCAGGGTGGCATCGGCCAGTTGCAGTAGACGCAGCCCGGCGCTGGTGAAGCGGATCGGCTTGGTCTTGCGCACGAAAATCGGGAGGCCCAGGCGCTCTTCAAGCTCCTTGAACTGGTGCGACAACGCCGACTGGGTCAGGTGCAGGCGTTCGGCGGCCTCCACCAGGCTGTCGGCTTCGCGCAGGGCATGAAGGGTTTTCAGGTGACGGATCTCCAGCACAGATGACTCCGGGGTATGGAATAGAGGAACCAGGTAATGAGTTGAGTTTCTCTCATGATGCTACATCTGTCGACTGGGCGATCGTCGCACCGCCTGGCGGGAGTCATGAAACTGTCACCGAACTGTGGCAGCGCGCCCGAACAGAATTCATCAGACTCGCGCTCTACTGGGGATCTGCATTCTGGTGTTTCTTTCATGCGGGCTTTTTGGCTTTTTCTTTTCTTCCTGTTCAGCGCACCTGCGAGTTTCGCCGAACAGCGCTGTGACGCCCATGTGCCGGTGCAGCGTGCCGAACTGGGGGCCGTCAGCCTGGTGTACCAGAGCGTCGGTGCGCCACGCGACCCGGCCTTGCTGCTGGTCATGGGCCTGGGCGGGCAGCTGATTCATTGGCCGGACGACGTGGTCGAGGCATTGTGCCGCCAGGGTTTTCGGGTGATCCGCTATGACAACCGCGATGTCGGCCTGTCACGCTGGAACCAGGTGCCACCGCACGCCAACCTGACGCTTGAGCTGTTGCGTTACAAGCTGGGCCTGCCAGTGTCGGCGCCCTATACGCTGACTGATATGGCAGATGACGGCGTGCGCCTGATGGACGCGTTGGGCGTGCGCCAGTTTCATGTCTTGGGGGTGAGCATGGGCGGCATGATTGCCCAGCATCTGGCGGCGATGGCGCCCGAGCGTGTGCGCAGCCTGACGCTGGTCATGTCCAGTTCAGGGGCGGCGGGGCTGCCGGCACCGGACCCGGCGTTGGTGCAGCTGCTGGCCCGGCGCAGCGCACCGAACCGCGAAGTGGCTATCGAGCAGCAGGCCGACCTGCTGGCGGCCTTGGGCAGCCCGGAAGTACACGACGACCGTGACGTGTTGCTGCAACAGGCGGCGCAGGCCTATGACCGGGCGTTCAACCCTGACGGGGCCAAGCGCCAGATCATGGCGATACTGGCCGAGCCGAGTCGCGTGGAGTTGCTCAACCAGTTGCGAGTGCCGACCCTGGTGGTACACGGTACGGCTGACCCGTTATTGCCGGTGATGCATGGCGTGCACCTGGCGGCGCATATCCAGGGCAGCCAGTTGCGCTTGATCCCGGGGCTGGCGCATCGGTTCCAGGAGCCGTTCAAGGCGCCGCTGCTGGGGGCGGTGTTGCCTTATTTGCAGGCGCATAGGCAAGCGGTCACGCACATCGCAGGGCTCTGAAATCCGCGCTGGCTGCTTCGCGGGCTTGCCCGCTCCCACCGGTGCTGCACCGATCTCAGGCTTTCCAGTTCGGGTTCAAGTCAGCCGAGGCCGTATTTTTTCACTTTGTCGAACAGCGTGGTCTTGGCCATGCCCAGTTCCTGGCTGGCCTGGCTCAGGTTGCCGCCGGTGCGTTGCAGGGCATCAGTGAGCAGGTTGCGTTCGAATGCTTCCACCGCCTCGGCAAAAAGCAGGCCTTGGTTGGCACCACCGCTGGGGCCTTTCTTGAACGCTGGCAGGCCGAGGGCATAGCGTTCGGCCACGTTGCGCAACTCGCGCACGTTGCCCGGCCAGTCATGGGCCATCAGGCGCGACAGGGTCTGGCTGTCCAGTGTCGGTGTTTCCCGGTCGAAGCGCAGGGCCGACTGCTGCAGGAAATGCTCGAACAACTGCAGGATGTCTTCACGGCGCTCACGCAGCGGCGGCAGCTCCAGGGTGACCACGTTCAGCCGGTAATACAGGTCGCTACGGAACTGGCCGCTCTGGCCCAACGCATCGAGGTCAGCCTTTGTCGCGGCGATCACCCGACAATCCACCGGGATGCTCTGGTTCGAGCCCAGTCGCTCCAGGGTGCGCTCCTGCAGTACGCGCAGCAGCTTGATCTGCAGGTTGATCGGCATGCTCTCCACTTCATCGAGGAACAGCGTGCCGCCATTGGCGTGCTCGATCTTGCCGATACGGCGCTTGCCGGCACCGGTGAAGGCGTTGGCCTCGTGGCCGAATATCTCGCTTTCAAACAGGTTTTCCGGCAGGCCTCCGCAGTTCAGCGCCACGAATGGGTGGCCCTGGCGGCGGCTGAAGTCGTGCAGGCAGCGTGCGACCAGCTCTTTGCCGGTGCCGGTCTCGCCTTCGATCAGCACATTGGCTGAGGTGTCGGCGACGTTGGCGATCAGTTCGCGCAAGTGCTCCATGGCCGGCGAGCGACCAATGATGCGTCCCTCCAGGCTGCTCTGTTCAGCCAGCTGGCGGCGCAGGGCCACCACTTCGCGTGAAAGCCCGCGCTGTTCCAGCGCGCGGCGTACCACGTCGACCAGGCGCTCGGGGGAGAACGGTTTTTCCATGAAGTCGTAGGCGCCGTTACGCATGGCGCCAACGGCCATGTCGATATCGCCATGGCCAGTGATCAGCACCACCGGCAGGCTGCGGTCACGGGCCTTGAGGCGATTGAGCAGCTCCAGGCCATCAATACCCGGCAGGCGGATATCGCTGACGACAATGCCGGCGAAGTCGTCGCCGATGCGTTCCAGCGCCTGTTCGGCACTGCCTACGCCCTCGCAGGCGATATCCTCCAGGGCCAGCGCCTGCTGGCAGCCGAGCAGCACATGCGGGTCGTCTTCGACGATCAGGACGGTAAGAGGCGCTTGGTTCATGGATGCTCTGCCGATTCGCTAGGGGGGAAAACCAGAGGCAGGGCCAGGACGAAGGCCGTGCCGCCGGTGGCGGGATGCTCGACGTTGAGGCTTCCCTTGGCGGCGGCGGCAAGGCTCGCCGACAGGGTCAGGCCCAGGCCCAGGCCATGCTCGCCCGGTTTGGTGGTAAAGAAGGGTTCGAACAGGTGCTTGCGCGCCTCGGCGTCGATACCGTGGCCGTTGTCGCGCACCTGCAAACGGTACTTGTCACCCTGCACCTCGCCTTCCAGCCACAGCTCAGGCTGCGGTTGCGCGGCCATGGCGTCAAGGGCATTCCCGATCAGGTTGACCAGAATCTGCTCCAGGCGGGTCTGGTCGATGGCCAGTTGCTGGTCCTCGAACTGGTGGTGCAATTTCAAGTGACAGGCACTGATGCGGTTGGCCAGCACCTGCAGGGTGGCCTCTACCGCCTTGGCCAGTGAAGCCTGGCCGCTGTCATCGCCGCGCCGGGCGAACGAGCGCAGGCTGGCGGTGATGCGGCCCATACGGTCGATCAGGTCATTCATGGTGCGCAGGTTGGTACTGGCGGTTTCCAGCGCCCCGCGCTCAAGGAAACGCACAGTATTACCAGACAAGGTGCGCAGCGCAGCCAGTGGCTGGTTCAGCTCGTGGGCAATGCTGGTGGACATCTGCCCGATGGCGGCCAGCTTGCCCGCCTGCACCAGCTCATCCTGGGCGTGGCGCAAGGTCTGCTCGGCGTGCCGGCGCTCGCGAATCTGGCCCTTCAGGCGTTCGTTGCTGGCGCGCAGGTCGGCGGTGCGTTCGGCAATCCGCCGCTCCAGCTGGCTGTTGGCTTCTTCAAGGGCTTCGCGGGCCGCCAGGCGGGTGGCGATCACTTTGCGCCGCTCGTTCCAGGCAATGCCGAGGATCGCCAGCAAGGCAAAGGCCACGCCCACCAGAATGCCCTGCACCATGGACTCGCGACGCAGGTCCTGCAGGGGGGTCAGCAGGGTGAAATGCCAGGGCGTGTCGACCAGGCGCCTGGTTTGCGCCAGGTAGGCCACTTCGTGCGGCTTGCCATGAGCGGTTTCGGTGTTGGCCGGGAAGGTCAGTTTTTCCACGCCATCGGCCAGGGTCTCCCGGGCCAGAGGCTGCAATTCGTTCAGCGGCCACCAGTAGTACTGCAGGCTTCGCGCCAGGCGCTCCTTGATTTGCGGGGTCAGCGGGCGCACCGACTTAAGGCGCCGGGCCGGGTCGCTGGAGAGGATGATGATGCCATTCTCGTCGCTGACGAACGCCTCCAGGCGGGCACGCTGCCAGCGCTCCTCGAGGGTGTCCAGGCGCACCTTGATCACCGCAACGCCTATGATCTTGCCGTGCTCCTCAAGCCCATGGGCCAGGTAATAGCCGGCCTCGCCCGTGGTACTGCCGATGCCGTAGAAACGCCCGGGTTCGCCGCGCACGGCAGTCTGGAAGTAGGCGCGGAACGACAGGTCTTCACCCAGGAACGAGTCGGCATCGCGCCAGTTGCTGGTGGCCTGCACCCGGCCATTGGTGTCGAGGACGAAGATGGCCCGACTGCGACTGCGACGATTCAGGCCTTCAAGGTATTCATTGACCGTCTGGCGTGAGCCGCCGTCCGGGTCGGTGAGCAGGTGCGAGACGCTGTCTTCCAGCTCCAGCAGACTCGGCAAGTAGGTGTACTTGCTGATTTCGCTTTCGACCGTGCGTGCGTGCAGCTCCAGCTGGCGTTCACCGTTTTCGCTGAGGGTGCGGATGCCGTTGCTCTCGCTGATCAGGTAGCCAGCCATTCCCAGGCCGACCATCAGCAGGATGATCAGCGGCGGTAACAGCAATTGACGGATCAGGCGGGAATTCACGGCAGGCTTGGCAGGGCGAAGTAGCGAGGGGTCGCATTTCATCACAGTGGCCTTGTAACGACCAGCTTCCGCTGCCTGGTGGTCCCTGGCAGCGGAAGCTGTGGCCGGGTCAGTGCTGCAGGATCTTGCTGAGGAAGTGCTGGGTGCGCTGGTCGCGGGCGCTCTGGTCACCGAAGAACTCTTCCTTGGTGCAGTCTTCGATGATACTGCCCTTGTCCATGAAGATGACCCGGTTGGCGACTTTGCGGGCAAAGCCCATTTCGTGGGTTACGCACATCATGGTCATGCCTTCGTGGGCCAGTTGCACCATCACGTCCAGTACCTCGCTGACCATTTCCGGGTCCAGTGCCGAGGTGGGTTCGTCGAACAGCATGACGATCGGGTCCATCGCCAGGGCGCGGGCGATTGCCACGCGCTGCTGCTGGCCACCAGAGAGCTGGCCAGGGTGTTTCTTGGCATGGGCACTGAGGCCTACACGGTCAAGCAGGGCCAGGCCTTTCTTGGTGGCTTCTGCCTCGCTGCGGCCCAGGACCTTGCGCTGGGCAATGGTCAGGTTCTCGGTGATGGTCAGGTGCGGAAACAGCTCGAAGTGCTGGAACACCATGCCCACTCGCGAGCGCAGCTTGGGCAGGTTGGTCTTCGGGTCGGCAATCGAGGTGCCATCGACCACGATGTCGCCCTTCTGGAACGGCTCCAGTGCATTGACGCACTTGATCAGGGTGGACTTGCCCGAGCCCGACGGGCCACAGACCACCACTACCTCACCTTTCTTGACCTCGGTGCTGCAATCGGTCAGTACCTGGAAGTCGCCGTACCACTTGTTGACGTTCTTGATGGAAATCATACGGTGATCCTTTTTTGCAGGCGCTTGACCAGCCACGAAGCGGTGAAGCTGATGATGAAGTAGACAACGCCGGCGAAGATCAGGAACTCATGGGAGCGCCCGATGATGTCGCCGTTGGAGCGAGCCGAGTTGAGGAAGTCGACCAGGCCCACGGTGTACACCAGCGAGGTGTCCTGGAACAGGATGATGCTCTGCTGCAGCAGCAGCGGGGTCATCTTGCGGAAGGCCTGGGGCAGGATGATCAGGCGCATGGTCTGCGCGTAGTTCATGCCCAGTGCTTGTGCGGCGCCCATCTGGCCCTTGGAGATCGACTGCACGCCGGCGCGGACGATTTCGCAGAAGTACGCGGCCTCGAACATCATGAAGGCGACCACGCAGGAGGTGAAGGCACCCACCGGGGTATCTTCGCCGGTGATCCAGCGCAGCACGAACGGCACCGCCAGGTAGAACCAGGTGATCACCAGCAGCAGCGGGATCGAGCGGAAGTAGTTGACGTAGGCACCGGCCAGGTTCGACAGCAGTTTGCTCGACGACAGGCGCATCAGGGCCAGGATGGTGCCCAGCACGATACCGCCGATGACTCCCATGACCATCAGTTTGAGGGTCATGACCATACCGTCCCAGAGGGCAGGCAGGGCGGGGATGATTTCGCTGAAATCCATTTCCATTTACTTGCCCCCCACGGAGATCAGGCCAGGCACGGCAACTTTCTTCTCGACCATGCGCATGAGCAGCATCAGGCCCATGTTCAGGGTGAAGTAGATCAGCGTGGCCAGGGTGAACGCCTCGAACAGGTTGGCGGAAAACTCAGCGGTCTGTTTGGTCTGCGCCAGCAGCTCCATCAGGCCGATAAGCGACGCCACCGAGGAGTTCTTGAACACGTTGAGGAACTCGGAGGTGAGCGGCGGAATGATGATCCGGTAGGCCTGCGGCAGCAGCACATTTTTGTAGATCTGCGGGAGGCTGAAGCCCATGGCACGGGCGGCAGCTTCCTGGCCCTTGGGCAGCGCCTGGATACCGGTACGTACTTGCTCACAGACGCGTGCGGCGGTGAACAGGCCCAGGCAGATGACCACGCTGATCAGCGCCGAAGTGGTCGGGTTGAGGTCCTGCTTGAACCATTCCTGCAAGCCTTCTGGCAGCAGGTCCGGTACCAGGAAGTACCAGATGAACAGTTGCACCAGCAGTGGCACGTTGCGGAACAGTTCCACGTAGGCGGTGGCGATACCCGATACCAGGCGGTTCGGCACGGTACGCATGACGCCGAGGAGTGACCCCAGCAGCAGCGCGATGATCCAGGCGGTGATGGCGATGGCGATGGTCCAGCCCAGGCCGGTGAAGTACCAGTCCAGATAGGTTTCGCTGCCCACGCCGGTGGACTTGAAGAACACGCCCCAGTCCCAGTTGTAATTCATCGGGATTTCCCCTCAGACGGTTGTTTCACGGGCACCTTCGAGCATCCGGGGGCGCAAGGCGCCCTCGGATGAAAGGTTAGACACTAATGAGTGGCCTGCAGAATTGATTCGTGCTTGTGAGCACCAGGCCACTATTTACTGAGGATCAGGACTTCTTCTCGTCCGCAGCCTTGTCGGTTGGCTCGGCGATCAGTTTTTTCAGCTCGTCGCTCATCTCGAAGTTGAGGTTCAGACCTTTAGGCGGGATCGGCTGCATGAACCACTTGTCATAGCTCTTGTTGACTTCGCCCGACTTGAAGTAGGCAACGATGGCGTCGTCGACCGCTTTCTTGAACGCAGCGTCTTCCTTGCGCACCATGCAGCCGTAGATTTCATACGACTGTGGCGTACCGGTGATGACCCAGTCTTTTGGCTTGCGCGCCTTGGCCATTTCACCGGCGAGCAGGGCGTCATCCATCATGAAGGCCACGGCGCGGCCGCTTTCGAGCATGTTGAAGGCTTCACCGTGGTCCTTGGCGGAAATCACGTTCATCTTCATCTGCTTGTCGGCGTTCATCGCCTTGAGGATGCGCTCGGAGGTGGTACCGGCGGTGGTCACCACGTTCTTGCCGGCCAGGTCCGGGAAGTCTTTGTATGCAGGCTGACCGTCCTTGACCTTGGTCAACAGGCGGGTACCGACTTCGAAGATGCCGACCGAGAAGCCGACCTGTTGTTGGCGCTCGACGTTGTTGGTGGTGGAGCCGCACTCCAGGTCGACGGTGCCGTTCTGCACCAGCGGAATACGGGTTTGCGAGGTGACCAGGTTGTAACGGACCTTGATGTCCGTGCCCAGTTGCTTCTTCAGCGCGTCGACGACAGCCAGCTGGATGTCATGCGAATAACCGACGGGCTCGGGTTTGCCGGCCAGGTAGGAAAATGGAATGGAGGAGTCGCGGTGCCCCAGCGTGATGGTGCCCGATTCCTTGATCTTCTTCAGGGTGCCGGTGAGCTCCTCGGCCATGGCCGGCGAAGCGATGACTGCAGCCGCGATGGCTGCGCCCAGCAATTGACGAACGATACGCATCAAATTTTCCTCGACGTGTTTGTTTTTTTTATGGAGCCGTTGGCGGACTCTTCGTTCAACGAATACAGCAAGAAGCGGGTGCATTCGGCTACCAAGTGTAGAGCATGACTCGTGCCAAGCCCTGCTGTCGACCTTAAACCGCTTGTATTGCTCGCGCTTGACAGTCTCGACAGCTCTCCGGGGTTCGCCAGGCCGAATAAATAGCGTTTTCTCGTTCGGTTATCCGAACGCGCGGGCTGCCGCACATCCAGGTATCGCGTGTGGTAACTATGCAGTGCGCGGCAAGGGCGCAGACGTAGTGTGCTCTCCTCTTTGTCTGGAGAGCTTCACAGATGTCACCGCACCAGCCCCCGAGCGATTCCATCGATAGCCTGATTGCCCAAAACTTGCCTGGATGGCTAGTCGACCACGTGCAACCGGAAAGGCTCGATGCGTTACGTAACGCCCTGCGTCGCCAGGCGCACTGCAATGCGCGGCTTGGCCCGATCCTCCAGGCCATCCCTTCTTTGCAGGCCTACGCAGCAGAGTTGCTCAAAACGAAACTGCGCAAGAGCGGCCTCAGCAACCCGGACGTGACGGGCTGGAAGGTACGGGTCTCGCAGCGTCTGTTGCTGCCCAGCGCTTCGCCTGCGCTGCTGCGGCCTACCTATGTTCGCCGCTCCAGGCGGTCGTTGCTGGAGGCGGCGCTGCATAACTATCATCGCAGGGAGACACGCCCCGGGCTGATGCGCAGAGGGGAACTGGTCGATGGCAATGGTAACCGCCTGCCGATGAGCTTCCACGCGTTTGCCTCCGCGTGTCGCGAGGTCGATGCAGGTGGCAAGTACCAAGCGTTGCTCACGCACCATCTGCAGCCTGAAGACGGCCCGGAGGATGAGCCGGGCCAGGCCATTTCCCGCTTGCACGGGCTGTTCGAAGCGAGTTTCAAGGCCCATTTCGAGGTGGCGATGCGGATCGCTGCGTTGAAACAGGACATTGACGAACGCACGTATTTTCTTCTGTTGCCACATATTGCCGAAAAACCGGTGGTGCCTGCGCTGGTTGGCACTGTGGTCCCCCGGCAGTTGTACCTGCTGGGCCGCCCGGTTCAAGGCGTGCTGGCGCTGGAAGTGCGTCCCTCAGCTGATGGCGCAGTGGCGTCGGTGGTGCTCTGGATACCCGATGACCCTCATCAGCCCGTCTCCCGTCATGCCAGCTGGGATGCACTCGACAAGTACCTCGGTAAGCGCTTCCGTGCGCCGGCCTATCGGCGCTTTTTCGCGCGCTTCATTACCGAGCGTGAGCGCATCAATTTCTATCGGGTATTGAACGAACGGGTCGCGCAGGCATCGACAGCCGGGGTGGAACTCGACGCCCGTTCTGCACCGATCGCTGACGCGCCATTCGTACACCTGCGCCGGCAATACCTCGCCAAGATCAAGGATGACGCCAAGGTGCTCGCGGTGCCCACCGATGTCGAAGATGACGAAGACCGCGAAGCGCGCATGCAGGGCTACAAAGAGCTGGGTATGAATTTGCTGAGCGTGGCGGGGGCCTTCGTGCCGGTACTTGGCGAGGTGCTGCTGGTGGCAAACGCGGTTCAGATCGCTGACGAGGTTTATGAAGGATATGCAGATTGGCGCATAGGTGATCGCGAAGGGGCGTTGAACCACCTGTTCAACGTTGCCGAAAACGTGGTGGTCGGCGGGATGATCGCAGCCGGCAGCCAAGTGGCCGTGCGTGCCCTTGAGCGTCTGGCCTTTGTGGATGACTTGGCACCGGTGTGCACCTCCGCAGGCAAGGTCAAGCTCATGGCCATGGATCTACCGGGTTACGATGCCCAACCTTTGCGTGGTGTCGGCGCACAGGAATGGTTATGGCACCTCGATAGCGGCCGCTATCGGGTGATGGAGGACCCGCAGGATGGTCGCTCCAGGATCCTGCACCCTGGTCGTCCCAGTGCCTATCGGCCTGTGATCGAGCAGAATGGCGCCGGCGGCTGGCGCCATGAACTCGAAGCTCCCCAATACTGGGAAGGGCGGGCCAATCTGGTACGCCGCCTGAGTACGCCCCTGGCAGAGCTACCGGAAGCGACATGCGACTATCTGCTCCAGGTGACAGGGCTGAGTGAGGCGCAGATTCGCCGTTTGCACGTCGAACACATGGGTGCACCTGCACGGTTGCTCGATGCCCTGGAGCTTTATCAGGCACATGCATTACACCCGGATTTCAGCGCGCCGCAACTGGCGCAGTACGTTGCTGCCCGGCAAGTGCAGCCCAATGGCATCGAGCGGATATTGCAGCGCACTTTCCCGGGCCTGTCGGCTCGCTGTACGCGTGAGCTGCTTCAGCAATGCAGTGGTGCGCAGCTTGATACGCTCAGCGCTGCACAGCGGGTCCCTCTGGCAGTGGCCGAGCGCGCACGATGGTCGCTGCGCGAAAGCCGTCTGGACAGGGCATGCGCGGGTCTGCGCCTGCCGCGTTGCGTCAATCCCGACACCGAACGCCTGGCGTTGGGCTTGCTCAAGCGCCAGCTGAAATGGCCGGACGCCCTGCGCATCGAACTGCGCGAAGGTAGCCCGAGTGGGCGGTATCTGGCCGGTATCGGCGCTGAGTCTGCGCAGGATGTACGGTGTATCGTGCGCCGCGGCGACGGCTACCGCTATGCCGGTCAAGGCGCATCCGGCCCCTACCTGGCGGCACTGCTGTCTGCGCTGGACGAGACGCACACAGCCGATCTCGGCGATGCTGCTGTCAGTCCAGGCGCCTTGGGCTCGTTGCTGATCGAGGCCGCTGCCGGTGATCGTACCCAAGCGGCTGAGCTCTGTGGCATGCCCCGTATGGGCGTTGGCCTGCGACCCCCGACCCGGTTGGGGGATGGGCGTATCGGGTATGCCTTGAGTGGGCGAGGGGAGAGCAGTCGGCGTGCCATAGGGCGTGGTATTCACCAAGTGTTTCCGACAATGACAGACGGGGAGCTACAAGCCTATCTGCTTGACCTCATGGAGCGGCGAGTAGGGTTGTGGGAGCACTACAGCCAGCTCACGGGGCAGTTGGCACGCCTGCGTCAGAGCCTGCGCCAGTGGCGCAGGGATGCCAGTAACCCACTGGACGCGCTGCGCCGCCGTCGGGTCGCTACTGCCGTTCGGCGAAGCTGGCGGCGCAAGATAACCGACGAGGCTGGGGACTACGCGCTGATCATCAGCGGAGAGCGTATCGGAAGTCTGCCCGAATTACCGGAGGGGGTGAGCTTTGATCATGTGCGACGGCTGATCCTCAGTGACCTGCGCCTTGGTGAAATCAATGGGGACTTTCTTCGACGTTTTCCCAACCTGATTGAGCTCGACCTGTCCGGCAATCGCCTGACTGCGATCCCTCACGGCATTGAACATATGCCCCGCCTGCGGCAGCTAAACCTGCGCCGCAACAGCGTGATCATGGATGAGGCCGGTGAGTTGCGTCTTGCCGGAATGAGCGCGCTGCGGTACCTCGACCTCAGCCACAACCCGCTGGGAAGGGCGCCGGTACTGACGCGCCTGGGCAATTTGCGTGAAGTCAACCTGCGCTCTGCCGGCCTTGAGGCGTTGCCTGAGCGGATTTCATTTCGTGCCCACATAGACTTGCGTAACAACAACATCCGCACACTGCGCCGAGAGGTGCAGCAGCTGCGCCTGCAGGTGCACCAGTTGTCCTTGCACGATAATCCAATAGGCGAAGCTGACGCATTGCTGCTCGATGAGGCTCGAGGTGTAACCCCGGGGCAGTGGGGGTCTGCGTCCGCACGCCATCGCGCCATTGACAGTGATCTTTTCAACACCTGGGCCAACAGTACAGCCGACGCCGAGCGTGATCGCCAGCAGGCCATATGGACAGCGCTGCTTGAGGAACCGCAGTCAGATGGAATGTTTCGCTTTCTGGCAGACTTCGTCCACGGCGAGGACTTTGAACAACATCCAGGGCATTACCGCAGCCGTATCTGGCGGATTCTGGAAACGTGTGAGCAGCACGAGCAGTTGCGTCATCAGTTGTTTCTCGAGGCATCTGGCCGGCGCAGTTGTGAAGACCGCCTGCTGCTGTTGCTGGAGCAGATGGAACTTGGGGTTCTGGTGCTGCGCGCCGTCGAAGATGCTCATGGCAGTCGGATGGAAGCTCGTTTGTTAAGCCTGGCGCGTGGTTTGTTTCGCCTGGACGAGGTCGACCGTCACGCGACGTTGCACGTGCAACGCATGCATGCCGAGCACGCTCCACATATCGATGAAATCGAGACACGGCTTTTTTACCGACAGCGGCTTGCGCGTCCCTTGGGCTTGCCGATCGAGCTCGACGAAATGCATTACCCGGGTTTTGCAAACGTAACCACCAGCGACGTGCTGCGAGTCCAGGACGCGGTTTTGCAAAATGAGTCGACGGATGCCCTGATAGCCTCGTTGGCACAGCGGCCTTTCTGGGAGCAATACGCGCGAGAGTTTCATGCGCAGCGATTTGAAGAACTGGCACAGCCACTGCACCAGCGCATGGAGGCCCTACAGGCTCAGGTAGATGAGCAAGTGATTAGCGAAAACGAGTTTCTGCAACGCTGTGAAGCACTGAAGACTGATTACGATCGCAGCGAGCGGGCGCTGCTGGCGCGTTTGGCCCGTGAAGCCTATGAGCGCTGGGCGAATACGCCCCCTTGATGAGTCAAGAGGGCTTCACCGTCGATATCAGGCTGCGCGACTATTCGCGCGCACCTTGCGGGCTTGCTGCAGATACGCCTCCAGAGCCCTCTGCTCCTGCGCGGTCAGCGACAGGCCCAGCTTGGTGCGACGCCAGATAATGTCAGCGGTTTGCTCTGCCCATTCCTCCTCCAGCAGGTAGTCCACCTCGCGGGTGAACAGCCCGGCCCCGATAGCCTGCCCGAGGTCCTCGGGGCCGTGAACGCCATCGAGCAGCCGCCACACGCGGCTGCCGTAGGTGAGCACCCAGCGTTTGGCCAGGTCAACAGGCAACCAGCCGCAACGTGCCAGCACGGCATCGATCAGCGCCTGTACCGTTGTCATGCCCTCTGCGCCCGGCAGTGGCGCACTGGCAGTCCAGGCGCCGCGCATCTGGGTGAAGAAGGGCTTGAGTTCAACCATGGCCGATTCGGCCAGCTTGCGGTAGGTGGTGAGCTTGCCGCCGAACACTGACAGCAGCGGTGCCTGGCCTTCCTCTGCCGAAAGCGCGAGTGTGTAGTCCCGGGTCACCGCCGAAGGGTTGTCCGACTCATCGTTGCACAATGGCCGAACGCCGGAGTAGGTATGCAGGATGTCGGCTGGGCTCAGTTGATGGTTGAAGTGCTCGTTGACCACCTTCAACAGGTAATGTGTTTCCTGCTCGGTAATGGCGACCATGGCCGGGTCGCCGCTGTATTCCCGGTCAGTGGTGCCGATCAGGGTAAAGCGGTCCAGGTACGGGATGCAGAAAACGATGCGCTGGTCTTCGTTCTGCAGAATGTAGGCATGTTCGCCTTCATACAGGCGCGGCACGATTATGTGGCTACCCTGGATCAGGCGGATGCCGTAAGGCGCATCGAGCTTGAGGTCGTCCTTGATGAAGCTGGCCACCCAGGGGCCAGCGGCGTTGACCAGTGCGCGGGCATGGATTGTCTGGAGGCTGCCATCGGCGTGCTGCAGTTCTACCTGCCACAAGCCTTCTACACGTTCGGCGCGCAAGCAGCGTGTGCGGGTGTGGATATGTGCGCCTAGCTCACGGGCAGCCATGGCGTTGAGCACCACCAGGCGGGCGTCATCGACAGCGCAGTCGGCGTATTCGAAGCCCCGGGTGATTGCCGGTTTCAGGGGGTAGCCCGGGCCGAAGCGCAAGCTACGCGAGGCGCCCAGGCGCTTGCGCTTGCCCAGGTGGTCGTAGAGGAACAAGCCGGCGCGGATCATCCAGGCAGGGCGCAGGTGCGGGCGGTGCGGAAGCACGAAGCGCATAGGTTTGACGATGTGCGGCGCCTTGGCCAGCAGCACTTCACGTTCAGCCAGGGCCTCGCGGACGAGGCGAAATTCGTAGTGCTCCAGGTAGCGCAGGCCACCGTGAATCAGTTTGCTGCTGGCTGATGACGTGTGTTGGGCCAGGTCGTCCTTTTCGCAAAGGAAGACCTTCAAGCCGCGCCCAGCGGCGTCGGCAGCAATGCCCACGCCATTGATGCCGCCGCCGATCACGGCAAGGTCATAGCAGTCGGCTGTTGGGGGCTGGGACGAAACTGGCTGGGACACGGGCAAGGCCTCCTGGTGCTGTTCATATCGAATATGAACATTAATGTTCGTTTGCGAAAATACTAGCGCAATAGAAAGCCAGTCGCTAGCCAGTCTCTATAGAAAAAACTGATCAAATGACAATAAAGTGAACATTTATGAAAATTCAGGAGGGTACGGCTTGGGTTTTGGTTAGGACGCGCCTCTACCTCAGGAATAACTGGCCCGAAACAGGTGCAGGCGTTAGCTTCGCTGGCGATGCGCCGCGCGGGCGGCGCATGGTTTCACAGCCGCCACGAACCTGGCGGCATGCGCCCACAAGCCTTAAACCACCTCAAGCCTGATCTTGTTCTGGTTCAACAATTGGGTAAGGGGTGGGGTAGGAGCCTGGTCGGTCACCAGGCAGTCGACCAGGTCGATTGAGCCCAGACGTACCATGGCATTGCGCCCGAACTTGCTGGAGTCAGCCGCGAGAATCACTTGTCGGGCATTGGCAATGATGGCTTGCGACACGCGCACTTCCTGATAGTCGAAATCGAGCAGGCTGCCATCCTCGTCGATACCGCTGATGCCCACCAGAGCGAAGTCGACTTTGAACTGGTTGATGAAATCGACACTGGCCTGGCCGACTACACCACCATCTCGGCGCACCGTGCCACCCGCCACCAGCACTTCGAAATCGTCCTTGGCGGCCAGGATCGCAGCCACATGCAAGTTGTTGGTGATGACTTTCAGGTGGCTGTGGTTGAGCAGCGCCCGTGCAATCGACTCGGTGGTGGTGCCGATGTTGATGAACAGCGAGGCATGGTCGGGAATCTGCCGGGCCACGGCGTCGGCAATGCGCTGTTTTTCGTCGCGCATCTGGTCGGCACGCATGGCGTAGGCGGTATTTTCGATGCTCGAATCGTAAGCCGCACCGCCGTGGTAACGGCGCAGCAGGTTGAGCTCGGCAAGCTGGTTGATGTCGCGCCGGATGGTCTGGGGAGTGACAACGAATAGCTGCGCCATTTCCTCGATACTGACATAGCCGCGTTCGCGCACCAGTTCGAGGATTTGTTGTTGGCGGGGGGGCAGATTCATGGGCGGTCCTTTGGGGCTGCCGGACAAATTCTGCAATGATGCCGTAGGAAAGGGATGACGGCCAGTGGACGTTTGGGGCCGCATGGCGGCCCCAACAGGTATTATGCCTCGTGATCTTCCCAGTCACGGGTACGCTCGACTGCCTTCTTCCAGCCGGCATACAGCTTTTCTTTCTGCGTTTCATCCAGCTGCGGGCTGAACTCGCGCTCGATGATCGCCTTGTCGCGCAGCTCGTCCAGGCCGCTCCAGAAGCCACAGGCCAGGCCTGCCAGATAGGCGGCGCCCAGTGCCGTGGTTTCGCGCATCTGTGGCCGCTCCACGCAGGTGCCGAGGATGTCGGCCTGGAACTGCATGAGGAAATTGTTGGCCACTGCACCGCCGTCCACGCGCAGCTCGGACAAGCGCTGGCCGCAGTCCTGCTGCATGGCGTCGAGGACATCGCGGGTCTGATAGGCGATGGACTCCAGTGCGGCGCGGATGATGTGGTCCACCTTCACGCCACGTGTCAGGCCGAACAGCGCACCACGGGCATACGGGTCCCAGTACGGGGCACCCAGGCCGGTAAAGGCTGGCACCAGATACACGCCGTTGCTGTCCTTGACCTTGCTGGCGAAGTACTCGGTATCCAGGGCATCGTTGACGATCTTCAGTTCGTCACGCAGCCATTGCACGGTAGAGCCACCATTGAATACCGCGCCTTCCAGTGCATAGGCCACCTCACCACGCGGGCCGCAGGCAATGGTAGTGAGCAGGCCGTGGGATGACTTCACCGCCTGGTCGCCCGTGTTCATCAACAGGAAGCAGCCGGTGCCGTAGGTATTCTTGGCCTGGCCCGGCTCCACGCACATCTGGCCGAACAGTGCCGATTGCTGGTCGCCGGCGATACCGGCAATGGCAATGCCGCTCTTGGTGTGGCCGTACACTTCCGAAGAGGGGCGCACCTCAGGCAGCATTTGCCGCGGGATGCCCAGGATTTCCAGCAGCTTGTCGTCCCACTGCAGGCTGTGGATGTTGAACATCAGCGTGCGCGAGGCGTTGGTGTAGTCGGTGACATGCACCTTGCCGCCGGTAAATTTCCAGATCAGCCAGGTGTCGATGGTGCCGAACAGCAGTTCGCCACGCTCGGCGCGTTCACGGGCGCCGTCGACATTGTCGAGGATCCACTTCAGCTTGGTGCCGGAGAAATACGGGTCGGTGACCAGGCCGGTGGTTTCACGAATGTAGTCTTCATGGCCGTCACGCTTGAGCTGGGCACAGATCTCGGTGCTGCGGCGGCACTGCCAGACAATGGCGTTGTACACCGGGCGCCCTGTTTCCTTGTCCCACACCACAGTGGTTTCGCGCTGGTTGGTAATACCCAGCGCGGCGACCTGGGCGTGGCTGATACCTGCCTGGGCCAGAGCCTCGACCATGGTCGCGCTTTGTGTGGCGAAAATCTCCATCGGGTCATGCTCGACCCAGCCCGCCTGCGGGTAATGCTGTGCGAACTCGCGCTGGGAGGTACCCACAACATTGGCGTCACGGTCGAAAATGATCGCCCGCGAACTGGTGGTGCCCTGGTCCAGGGCGATGATGTAGTTCTTATCCTGGGTGTCTGTCATGGTCGTAGGCCTTGCAAGAATAGAGGGTCAGGGCTGTGCGTGGTGGCAGCATCAATTGGCTTGAGTATCGCCCTGGCGAATGTCATTTGTCTCAGGGATCGCGGCGGGCGCTAATGGCAGGTTGCGTGCAATAAGGCCGCGATAGCCAGCTGCACCCAGACAGGCGCCCAGGATCGGTGCAAATACCGGAACCAGGAAATAAGGAATATCCCGCCCGCCAGTGAAGGCGATTTCGCCCCAACCGGCCAGGAATGTCATGAGTTTTGGCCCGAAATCGCGGGCCGGGTTCATCGCAAACCCCGTCAATGGGCCCATGGCGCTGCCAATCACCGCAATCAGCAGGCCGATCAGCAGCGGGGCCATGGCGCCGCGCGGCAGGCCGTTGTTGTCGTCGGTCAAGGCCATGATCACGGCCATCAGGATGGCAGTTATCACCACTTCGACCAGAAATGCCTGGCTGGTGGACAGCGACGGGTGCGGGTAGGTGGAGAACACCGAGGCCAGCTCCAGGCTGCCTTCGCTACCGCGCAGCATGGCGTGGGCTTGTTCGAAATCGAAGAACAGGTTGCTGTACAGCGTGTAGACCAGTGCGGCGCCACAGAATGCGCCGCATACCTGGGCCAGCATGTAGAAGGGCAGCTTGCGCTTGTCGAACCCTGCGAACAGTGTGAGGGCGATACTCACGGCTGGGTTCAGGTGCGCACCGGAAATACCGGCGGTGAGGTAGATGGCCATGCTGACGCCCACGCCCCATATGATGCTGATTTCCCAAAGCCCGAAGCTGGCGCCCGCGACCTTGAGGGCGGCGACGCAGCCGGTACCGAAGAAGATGAGCAGGGCGGTGCCGAGAAATTCGGCCAGGCATTGGCTGGACAGTGTGGGTTGGCGCAGAGCAGTCGTCATGTATGACCTCGTTTTTTTTGTTGTGAGGCGCGTGGCGCTCGACAGCAAAACCCGGTGTCTATCCCCGTTGACCCCGGGTGATGTAGGAAATGCACCTTAAATGTGCATCGCTTATTCAGAAACGAAAAAATATAGACAAGAAACGCTGATGTCAAAGGTCGAAAGTGAACGATCAGTCACGATATGGCCGCTAGAATCAGCTGCGGATCCTCGTACTAGAGGTGCGCTATTGCTGTCCGCTGGCTGGGATGTAGGAATTGTCCTAAAGTAGCCGCCGAGTCATCCCTGACTGGAGCCCTTGCATGACCCCCGCCCTAGACCTGTTGAAGAAGCACCGTGCCGAGCATCGCGTGCACAGCTATGAACATGACCCGAAATCGGCGTCGTATGGCCTGGAGGCGGCGGAAAAGCTCGGGCTCGACCCGCAGCAGGTGTTCAAGACGTTGCTGGCAAGCAGCGAGAAAGGGGAATTGCTGGTAGCGGTTGTGCCTGTGGTGGGTACCTTGGACCTGAAGGCGCTGGCCCATGCTGCCGGGGTGAAGAAGTGCGAGATGGCCGACCCGGCGGCGGCGCAGCGGGCGACCGGTTACCTGGTGGGTGGCATCAGCCCGCTGGGGCAGAAGAAGCGCCTGCGAACCTTTATCGATGACTCGGCGCAGAGTTTTGCAACTATCCATGTCAGCGCCGGTAGGCGTGGCCTGGAAGTGGAGTTGGCAGCGGCGGTGCTGGCGGAGCATACGCAGGGCACGTTTGCCGGGATCGGTCGAGGCTGAGAGCATGGGGCCGCCAAGCGGCCCCATGGCGCTGAAGTCAAGTCGCCGAACTGTAACGACGCACGCCATTCTCCTGGCGTGGCAACTGTGCCGCAACGCTACCCGGTACAGGGAATAGCACGAGGTGATCGGCCTTCACTGCAATCTCCACGTTCTCACCGACCTCGTGGTCGTTGTGGCTAGGGAAGATCGCTTCCAGCTGGCTACCGGTGGGCAACTGCAAGCGATAGAGCGTCGATGCGCCGAGGAAGCTCTTGCCAATGATGTTCGCCAGTAGCGCGCTGCCTGGCGCATGCACGATATCATCCGGGCGCAGCAGTACATCCACCGAGCTGCCCGGCGCCATGATGTAGGCGCGGTTACCACGCAGTTCACCCACTTCGGTATTGACCGCCTCGTGGCTGCTCATTTGCCCACGGATGAAGTATCCCTGGCCGATGAAACTCGCCACGAATGGCGTCTGCGGTTCGTGGTAAAGGTTGTAGGGCGTGTCCCACTGTTCCAGACGACCTTCCTTGAAGACGCCAACCTGGTCGCTGACGGCAAAGGCCTCTTCCTGGTCATGGGTGACCAGAATGGCGCTGGTACCGCGGCTTTTGAGAATGTCGCGAACCTCATGGCTCAGGCGCCGGCGCAGTTCCACGTCGAGGTTGGAGAACGGCTCGTCAAGCAGCAGCAGTTGCGGCTCGGGTGCCAGCGCCCGGGCCAGGGCGACACGTTGCTGCTGGCCGCCAGACAGCTCATGGGGGTAACGCCCACCCAGCCCGCCGAGTTTGACCAGTTCCAGCATCTCTTCGATGACGGCGGCCTGGCGTGGGTGTTTGGCGATACCAAAGGCAATGTTCTGCGCAACGGTCAGGTGCGGGAACAGCGCGTAGTCCTGAAATACCATGCCGATGCGGCGCTTTTCCGGAGCCAGGGTGAAGCCAGCCCGGGAAATGACCTCGCCGGCCAAGTGGATTTCACCTTCGTGCACCGGTTCGAAACCGGCGATGGCGCGCAGGGTGGTGGTCTTGCCACAACCGGATGAACCCAGCAGGCAACCGATGTCGCCTGCGTTCAGGTGCAGGTTGAGGTTCTGGACGATGCGCTGGTCGCCATAGCCGCAGGCGAGGTTGCGCAGGTTGAGCAGTAGGGGTTGACTCATGCGTGGTGGTAAGCCGGTTCTACAAGGAATTCGAGAAGCGCCTTCTGTGCATGCAGGCGGTTTTCAGCCTCGTCCCAGGCGACCGAACGTGGGTCGTCGAGCAGGTCCTGGCTGATTTCCTCGCCACGGTGGGCGGGCAGGCAGTGCATGAAGAGGACATCGGGTGCCGCCAGGTCGAGCAGTTCGCGGGTGACCTGGTAAGGCGCGAAATGCGCCAGGCGCCGTGCAGTTTCCTCCTCCTGACCCATGGAAGTCCAGACATCGGTGACCACCAGGTGTGCATCACGCACGGCTTCCCTGGCATCACGGATGATCTGCACGCGGTCACCGCCCAGTGCCATGAAACGTTGATCCGGCTCATAGCCTTCGGGGCAAGCGATGCGCAACTTGAAATCGAACTGCCTGGCGGCTTCGATGTAGGAGTTGCACATGTTGAAGCCATCGCCGATCCAGGTCACGGTCTTGCCTTGAATCGAGCCGCGGTGTTCAACAAAGGTCTGCATGTCGGCCAGCAGTTGGCACGGGTGCGATTCGTCGGACAGGCCGTTGATCACTGGCACGCGCGACTTGGCGGCGAACTCGGTCAGGGTGCTGTGGGCGTGGGTACGGATCATCACCACATCAACCATGCTCGACAGCACGATGGCGCTGTCACCAATCGGCTCGCCGCGGCCCAGCTGTGTGTCGCGAGGCGACAGGAAGATGGCCTGGCCGCCGAGCTGGATCATGCCGGCCTCGAAGGACACACGGGTACGGGTCGAGGACTTCTCGAAGATCATGCCCAGTACACGGTTCTTCAGCGGTTCGAACAGCACGCCTCGCTTACGCAGGTCCTTCAGCTCGATGCCGCGGCGGATCACCCCGAGCAATTCGTCGGAGGTGAAGTCCAGCAGGGAGAGAAAGTGCCTAGCGTTCATGATTGACTACCTTATCTGCAACGGTATGCAGGTCGACCGTATGGTTTTTTTGACAACGGGAGTGACCTGCGGCGTAAGCCGCACGGGGCGGACGAAATAGGGAAAGGCGCAATACTATAAGTAAATGTCGCCTGAAGCCAAGGGGGGAAAAGCGGCCTGATCGCAAAGGGTGTTGCAAAGGGTGTCTTTGCCCGTTGGCCCGTGCTGTTCTTTATTTGCTACACAAGGTTGTACACGGCTTGCCGGCAATTTGGCAAATGGCTGTCGTAAATCGTGCGCCTGATGTCGGTGGATTCACACGGCGAAGCGCACTGGCCGCAGGCAGGGGGCGGGCGCATAGTCACTGTTCGACAACAACAAGGCAGAGGCGGCCATGACCAAGACCCTGCATCACCGTGCCTGTCACCTGTGCGAAGCAATCTGCGGGCTCAGCATCGAAGTCAGCCATGAGCAGGACGGGCGGGCCCTGATCAGCTCGATCAAGGGCGACCCACTTGACCCGTTCAGCCGTGGCCATGTCTGTCCCAAGGCCGTGGCGTTGCAGGACATTCAGAACGACCCGGATCGCCTGCGTCAGCCACACAAGCGAGTAGGCGAGCATTGGCACGCCATTGGCTGGGATGAGGCCTTCGCACTGGCTGCCGAAAAACTGTGGGCGGTCCAGCAGGCCCATGGGCGCAATGCCGTGGCGGTCTACCAAGGCAATCCGAGTGTGCACAATTACGGCTTGATGACCCACAGCAACTACTTTCTGGGCCTGCTCAAGACCCGTAACCGTTTCTCTGCCACTTCAGTGGACCAGTTGCCCCAACACCTGGTCAGCCACTTGATGTATGGGCATGGGCTGCTGCTGCCGATTCCGGACATCGACCACACCGGGTTCATGCTGATTCTTGGCGGCAACCCGCTGGCCTCCAATGGCAGCATCATGACCGTTCCGGACGTGGAGAAGCGCCTGAAGGCCCTGCGGGCGCGTGGTGGGCGCCTGGTGGTGGTTGACCCTCGGCGTAGCGAAACGGCGGCAATGGCTGACCGCCACTTGTTCATTCGCCCCGGTGGGGATGCAGCCCTGTTGTGCGGCTTGCTCAACACATTGTTCGAAGAAGGCCTGGCTCGGGGCTCACACTTGCCGGTCAGCGGCCTGCAGCAGGTGCGCGAGGCCATTGCGCCGTTCAGTGCCGAGGCCATGAGCGCCCAATGTGGTATTGCTGCAGCGGACATCCGCCAGCTGGCACGCGACTTCGCTGCTGCCGGGCAGGCCGTGTGCTACGGCCGCATGGGCGTCTCGACCCAAGCATTTGGCACTCTCTGCCATTGGCTGGTGCAACTTGTGAACCTGGTGACCGGCAACCTCGATCGCAGTGGCGGCGCGTTGTGCACGGAGCCTGCCGTCGACTTGGTGGCAACCACCTCGGGTGGCCATTTCAATGCCTGGCAGAGCCGTGTGTCGGGCTTGCCCGAGTACGGCGGCGAGCTGCCTGTGGCGGCCCTGGCGGAGGAAATGCAAACACCGGGCGAAGGGCAGGTGCGCGCCCTGGTGACAGTCGCCGGCAACCCTGTGTTGTCCACACCTAACGGTCGCCAGCTGGATGCGGCGCTGGAGGGGTTGGAGTTCATGCTCAGTATCGATCTCTACATCAACGAAACCACCCGCCATGCCGACCTGATCCTGCCCTCTACCACCGCGCTGGAAAACGATCATTACGACAGCACCTTCAACCTGCTGGCGGTGCGCAACGTCACGCGCTTCAACCGGGCGATCCTGGCCAAGCCGGAGGGGGCACTGCATGACTGGGAGATTTTCGTCGGTCTGGCGCAGGCGTTTGCCAAGCGTGCCGAGTTGGAGTTGAAGCCGACCTGGTCGCCTGCGCAGATGATTGATCAAGCCCTGCGCAAAGGGCGCTACGGTGAAGCAACGCGTTGGCAGCTTTCCCTGGCAACACTGGACGATCACCCGCACGGGCTTGACCTGGGGGCGTTACGCAGCAACCTCGCTGGGCGGCTGGCGACTGCCAGCAAGGCTGTCGAAGCAGCCCCGCAGGTTTTGCTCGACGACCTGCACCGCCTGGCGCAAATGACGCCCCCGGCGCCGGGCGAACTGCTGCTGATCGGGCGCCGCCATGTGCGCAGCAACAACTCGTGGATGCACAACTTCCATCGCCTGGTGAAAGGCAAGCCACGGCATCAGTTGTTGATGCACCCGCAAGACTTGCAGCAGCGGCAACTGCAGGATGGCCAGCGCGTGCGCATCCGTTCACGTACTGGCTCACTGGAGGTCGAGGTGCAGGCCTGCGAGGACATGATGCCCGGTGTGGTCAGCTTGCCCCATGGCTTTGGTCATGGTCGTCAGGGTGTGCGCATGCAAATCGCGCAGGCGCAACCTGGCGTGAGTGCCAATGACCTGACCGATGAGCGCTTTCGGGACCAGGTATCCGGAAACGCTGCGCTCAATGGCGTACCTGTGCAGGTCGAGGCCGCTTGAGGAACGGCAAGGCCGAGCACGGCGCTCGGCTTTCCGTTACAATGCGACACCGTGCCGACGACTGTGTCGGATAGTTCAGCCGAGGTGCTACATGGATATCATCGAAACGATCAAAGAGCAGATTGCCAACAACACCATTCTGCTTTACATGAAAGGCTCGCCGAATGCCCCGCAATGCGGCTTCTCTGCGCGTGCATCGCAGGCCGTGATGGGTTGTGGCGAAAAGTTCGCCTACGTCGACATCCTGCAGAACCCGGAAATTCGCGCCAACCTGCCAAAATACGCCAACTGGCCGACCTTCCCGCAATTGTGGGTAGCCGGTGAGCTGGTTGGCGGCAGCGACATCATGCTGGAAATGTTCGAGAACGGTGAGCTGCAAACCCTGATCAAGGAAGCGGCTGCCAAGGCCAAGGCTTCTGAAGCCTGATCTTCCGGCAAGCATGAAAAAACCCGCTGATCGCGGGTTTTTTCATGGGGCGAATATTTATTCTTCGCCCATCTGTGACTGCAGGTAGTTCTCGATACCGATCTTGTCGATCAGACCCAGTTGGGTTTCCAGCCAGTCGATGTGTTCTTCCTCGGACTCGAGGATATCTTCGAGCACGTCACGGGAGCCGAAGTCGCCAGCGGTTTCACAATGGGCGATGGCTGCCTTCAGGTCGACCAGGCCTTGCTGTTCGATCTTCAGATCGCACTCAAGCATTTCCTTGGTGTGCTCGCCGATCAACAGTTTGCCCAGGTCCTGAACGTTAGGAATACCTTCGAGGAACAAAATACGCTTGATCAGTTTGTCAGCGTGCTTCATTTCATCGATGGATTCTTTGTACTCGTGCTTGCCGAGTTTGTTCAGCCCCCAATCTTCGTACATGCGTGCGTGCAGGAAGTACTGGTTGATCGCGACCAGCTCGTTTCCGAGGATCTTGTTGAGATGCTGGATGACGCTTACGTCGCCTTTCATGTCGGGTTCCTGCCCTGTAGAAGTGTGTCAATCCACTGAAGTTTGAGCCCGATACTTAGGTGTGTCAAACCTAAGTTCTTGAATACTAAGTGAAAATTAATAGGAATAAGAATGTTTGTGAACCGCGTTGCACCGCTAACTTATTGAATTTCAGGCATAAAAAAACCGGACACCAGGTCCGAGGCCATGCTTTTTCGCCTAGATTCATGCGGTTTCATACTCCTTTACGGTCTAGTGTTTTCGGGGCTTCAGCGGCTCTATGGGGCTACGCTGAAATTATCCGGGTTACACCTGCTGCGTAACCCGAGCGTAACCCGTAGAGGCCCACGATGAGCAGCAACGTGAATTTCACTCAAGTAGCGCTAAATGGCCTGCCGCTTCCCGCGCCTGGGGAGCGTGCCGTTTATCATGATTTTGGTGGATCGCAGTCGGTTTCCGGGTTGGAGGTGCGCGTCACCAGCACCGGCGTCAAGACCTTCAGCGTTTTCAAACGGGTCGCGGGTGGAAAGCCTGAGCGCGTCACAATCGGCAAGTTTCCCGAGGTCTCGATTGACCAGGCGCGTCGGAAAGCTAAAGCGATCATCGCCCAGCTAGCCGCCGGGGTAAGCCCAAGCGAAACCAAGCGCGAAGCTCGGGTGCAGGGTATGACCCTGGCTGAAGCCATGACCCGCTATATAGAAGAACAGACCCGCGAGGATAACGGCATGCACCTCAAGGCGCGCACCAGGTCCGACTACTTGGGCATGATCCAGCCGTCGCGGCAAACCGCGAAGGGCAAGGCGACCAAGGGCGGGCTGCTGCGCAAGCTGGCCAACAAGCCGATTCGCGCCATCGCCGCCTACGAGATAAAGGCCGTGAACGATGAAAACAAGGCGCAGCGCGGCGAACGCCAGGCGACCTATGCGATGCAGGTTTTGCGGGCGGTGCTGAACTTCTATGGCGTCAAGGTCAAGAACGGCCCGTTCGATAAGGGGACGCCAAAGGCCGAGCGGATCATGACCCCAAAGACGCAGGCCAGCGAGGATGCACCGGTGGAGGCGCTGCTGGAGAACCTTGGGGCGTTCTGGAGGGCGTTGGGCGCCGTGCAGACGCCCACGGGCGACTACCTGCGGTTCCTGCTGTTGACCGGCTGCCGCCCTGGCGAGCCGCTGTGCGTGCCGGTCGCTGACTGCAACATGGCAGCCGGGAAGGTACTACTGCGCGATACCAAGACCCGCACCGATCACACGCTGTTGCTGTCACGGCAGGGGCTGGAAATCGTGCAACGGCAAGTTGAGGGCAGAGCACCGACCGAGCGCTTGTTTCCGATCACCAACGTCGAAGCGCACCAGCTGGCCCACGAACTGTCGGCCACTACCGGTTTAACCTTCACACCTAAAAACCTGCGCGCCACGTTCACGTCGATTGCCAGCGAGCTGGTTAGTGTCAACGTCTACAAACGAATAATGAATCGTGGGAAGAAAAACGATACAGACGATAAACACTATATAAAAATTCTCGAAGCGCAGATGCGCGAAGGCTGGCAAAAGGTCGCTGACCATATAGAAGCCACGGCCGCCGATAATGTTATCCCGATATCAGTTAAATTGAGTTAAATCTAAAAGGCCCTCTGTGAAGGGCCTTTTTATTATCCCGACAAATGGTAAAAGCCGGTTAACGGAAAGCGGGGCTTAGAATTTTCAAGGGGTTGTAGAGGGCCTTGTATCACGCTTGTATTTTAACGCTACAGAACTTGAAGGTCCGTCCATTTGATATCCAGTAGTGCCGGATGTAGTCTGATTTTGTAGTCAGTCATTCGCTGTCGCGAGGTTTCCGATGAACGAGAAATTCAATACCGAACAGGCCGCCGAATACCTGGGTCTTAAACCCGGCACGCTGAACATCTGGCGTTGCACGAAAGTTTCACCGGCGCCCGCGTACATTAAAATGGGGACAAAGGTTTATTACCTGAAGAAAGACTTGGATGCGTACATTGAAAGTCAAACTGTGCGGGCTTGAGAAGCCGCGCGACTGGCTGACGAATAAAGAAAAACCGACCTGGAGTGGGGCAGGCCGGTTCAAGTGAGAGCAACTTTGAAAAAGTACACCGGGAACGCCGGGGATCAATCGACAGCACCAAGTGGTATTTTCAATATAAACCCACTGGTGTTACTTGGCAACATCAGGGGATAGTTACTCATGACCATTGACGATGTGTTCGACCATATCAGTCCGCTCAAGCGCTGGGTGCCATTTAAACTGGTCTTCAATCCAAAGCGCGGTAAGCATGACAAGGTGCCAGACAACGGGCGCCATGGCTTATCCACCGCTGACCCAATGGACTGGCGCCCACTGCTGGGTGCGATCAAGACTGCCAAGGAGGGGTTCGGCCTGTCCGGTGTAGGCCTTGTCATGACTGGTGGTATCGAGGTCGACGGGCTCACGCTGGTCGGCTTCGACTTCGATGATGTGGATGAAGAATTCACCATCCCGTTTGAAACGTACACTGAGTGGTCGCCATCTAAAAAAGGCGTGCGCGCTTTTGCGTGGGCGCCTACTGAATGGTGCAAAAAATATCAAGACTCCACCAACCCCAAGCCGCCCCATTGCGACCACGCTGAAATCTATATCGGCACGGCTCCACGCTTTCTGACCGTCACCTTCAACGCTATCCAGATACTTGAGTTTAAACAACTCACGTCGGCGGATTTAAAAACCATCGTCTCGTGGGGCATGAAACCCTATGTGGAAAAGGTCGAGCCGTCCATAGCACCGGACACGGCGGGCAAGCCTGCCGACTTGACCCGCGTCCGGCTCACCGATGACCAGAAACAACTGGTCGACGGCACGTTCAAGGGTGATAAGTCCAAGACCATGCAAGGTCTTATCATCCGTCTGCTGGACAGAAACTTATCCAATGAAGACGTATTTGCCACGCTGGTACATGAGCCAAACCTGTGGGCGTATCTGCTCAGTCACCGCAGTAACAATGAAGACAAGGCGCTTAAATTCGCCAAAAAAGAAATAAACACCGCCTATCCACTATCCAAAAAAGGCAAGCGCGAAAAGCTTGTTTCGTTCAACAAAAAATGGGCCATTGAAACGCCCAACGAGGCAACTATGGATTATGGCCCGCCGCCGTTCCCGAAGAAACTCTACTACGAGGCGCCCGGTCTGGTGGGCGAGATTGGTAAGTGGATCATGGGGGCGTCATATGCGCCGAGAGAGGAATACGCCTACGCGACCGCATTAGTGGTCATGTCCTGCCTGATCGGCCCGTACTGTAGTTTCAGCCGCGAATCCAAAGTCAATTTGTTCATCGTTTTGGTGGGCGACACCGGCGACGGTAAAAACGAGGCATTCGATTCTGGAATAAAGTTGCTTTCCATGACCGACGCCAAAGATTGCGTGCTGGACTTTCCGGCCTCGGATGTTGCCTTGCGCCGCCAGCTGGTGGCCAACCCTAACGCCTTGATTCGCGCCGATGAAGTGGCACACACCATCGAATGCTTGAGCCGGGGCGATGCGAACGGCGGCAAGCTGATGAAGATGATACTGGACACCTATAACAATTCCCGGTTGCCGCCCAAGGTTTACGCCGACAGCAAGAACTCATTACCGGCTGTGGAAAATCCTTTTGTACAGATCATCGGTGGCACGACCGGGAAGATATGGGACGTTATACAGCCCAAGCATCTGGAGGACGGCACGTTAAATCGAATCATCTTTGTCAGCCTGCCGGATGATGCGCCGTACAGCGAAAACGATGACCCGAGCTATGAACTGCCCAAAGCTTTGAAAGACCGGCTCAACACATTCTGGCAGCAAGGACGGATGCACGACCTGATCGGCGACATGCCCAACTTTGGTCGCCGCGTCGAGTTCGCCCCCGAGGTGAAAGAGGCGGTGAAAGCTTTGGGGCCAGTGCTCCACCAGCGGGGCAAGGAAAGCGAACGTGGCGCGCTTTACGGCCGCTTTATCCTGAACACCAGCAAGATCGCCACCATCCTGGCGGTGGGTGACGGGCGCATGGCGGTAACGATGGCCGACTTCGAGCAGGCGCGGGCGTTCATGGAGTGGAGCATCGAGAACACTCACTACCAGGTAAGCGCCAAGATCGCGGGAAGCCAATTCGAGAAGCTGGCCAAGAAACTCCAGCGGATTCTGGAAAAGGCAGGCGGCAGGATGACCCTGCGCGATCTGTACAAGGCCGCAAATATCTACAAGTGGGAAGCCGACAAGGTGATCGACACCATGGAAGCTAGCGGCACCGTGGTGCTCCATGAGGAGGATAACGAGAGTCGAAACGGCACCACGACGACGTGGGTCGAGCTGTACAGGGGGGGACAAGAATGAAGGCTCACACTGTCCACGGATACTGTCTTACTGTCCTAAAAAATGGGCTCACACTGTCCGTACTGTACACCGACCCTTTAGGACAGTTTGAGCCGCTCTACACCGGGCTCTCTACATACTGTCTTAAAAAAAATATATCTATCCATGTAAATGAGCCTTTTAACGGGTTTTAACGCTGTTTTAAGCCAAAAAAGCCACTTTTAGGCCGGTGTAGAGAGATTTTGGAAAAAAAGTAAGACAGTATGATTTTGCCCTGTGGAGGGTCGTGAAATGAAACCCAAGATGCTGGTCCACCCATCGCAAGCCAGGACGATTGCCAGCCCGGTGGAGATTGAGCGACTGCTCTCTATGGGGTGGGTGTTGGCCGCGCCGAAACCAAAGACGGCAATGGCAGCCCGGATGCGTACGCTGCGCGCTCGCCGAAGGGCTGAGGGTTGGACTGTTTTCACGCTTTGGGCGAGCAGCGAAGACGCTGATGCTATCAGGGCCGCCCAGCGCCCCGGCGAGACTCTGGTGGAAATGCTAATTCGTTTAGTGCGCAAACAAAGTTTGCTCTAACGAATTTGTATGGGTGGCATACAGGATTAGAAAACGGCCAGCATCTTTAGTGGAAGGCTGTAACCCGCAAACTATGAGGCCTGGGAGAATGAAAGATCATCTGATGCTTGAGTTCTATAAATCTCAAACCAGCTTCGACGATGATGTTTTTGCGAACTGGTGCGCCTGGTGCGTCGATCATGCTGAGCCGCATGGTTCCTACAGTGAGTTCGTGGGACGCCTGTCCCGTTGCCACATCGCGCAGTTGCGGGTGAGAAATTCCAGGTCCGGCCACCTGCCGGCCCTGCAAATCGGCCAGCCAAAAATACTCAAAACGGATCATTGATCCGCTGTTTTTACCAGTGAAAGCACCATGCTAGAGCGGATACACCGTTTTGGGGTTACGAAAGGGTCACGGGAAGCGAACAAAGCATGGGGTTTCGGGAAGCCGGCCAAGCCCCAGAAAGACCAAAAAGAGCCCAGCTGTGAAGCGCAGGCAATATCCCTGTGGGTATGGGCGAAATAGACCAGAAATACGCCAGAGGCGCACGGGGCGGCCTGCTGGGGGCATGATTGGAGGATTCGACTGATGAAAACGACGAGACTGGTAACGCTGCTCGACACTGCCTGCCCTGAATACCGCGAAACGCCCTGGCGGCCACGCGGCCACAAAGTCTTCAATGGCATAAGGGTGATCAAGGGGGCAAATGGTTATGACCAGCACGACATATGAATCCAGTGCTCCCTACCAGCGCGCCCTGGACTGTTCGGTGCCAAGCCAGTGGCAGCCACAGCTGCGCGCCGACCTGAACGAATTGCAGCGCCTGCGCGCCGCCCACCTCGCTGCGCCCCCAACTGTGGCTGACCCCGACAAGATCGCGGCCATGCAGGCACGCGGCCGCCACGCTGGCACGACGAAGGTCGAGCGCAAGCGCGCCGCTGTAGCCGCTGTGGTCGGTGACAATATGCAGGTGGTGGTGAAGTGGGATCGGTCCCGGCGCAGTCGTGCGGAATGGTTAAAGCGGGTGATGAATGATGATGCCCCAGCGGTCGGGTGGCGCTATATCGACAACTATCTAAAAACCCTGTCACTCTAATAGTTAGACAAACAGGGTATCTGCACTCCCGGCATTAACATCGGCACTTCGCAGCGCTATACATAATTCCAACACATACCAGTTGGAGTACCCGCAAGTGTCCAGATCCGATGTTGCGACCGAACGCCGCCAGCCCATAATCACCCTCGCACCGAAAGATGTTCGACTGCGCGAATCAGCGGGTAACGAATTCCGCATTGTCGTCCCGGCAGGTGTTCCACTTGAGCGCTTGAGCGAGTCAAGCTTCTACGCTGTGGTGGCTCACCAGTTCAACCCGTTCGATGAACTTATCCTGATCGACGCAGGGCGCACGTATTGGGCGCGGTATCTCGTACTTCAATCTGGAATGGGATATTGCGAAGTGTTCCAGTTGGCCTTCGTCAAACTGCCCGCGATGTTGTGCGCCGTCGGTGAGAGGCTACCGTCCAACCATCGCTTGGTGTACACCGGCCCCGAGACCCTCTGGAGTGCTGTTCGCAATAGTGATGGGGTCGTAATTATCCAGAACGCCAGGACGCAGGAGGATTGTCTTGAACAACTTCTGCAACACGCGAGCTTGCGACCATGAACACTGAAAATATCAATCGGCACGTTCAAGCTGTGGCTATTCAGTTCATATCCTATCGCGGCCCCATAAATTCTATGTCCAACTATGTCGCGGGCTCGATGGGTGACGCCGCGCCCGATATTGAACTACTGACCAACTACCTGCGCAAACCAGAAACCCACGAAGAGCTGCTATTAAGGTGGGATATCGGCATCTGGCGAAACACCGCCGGTGATTGGTCGCTGGTATCGCTTGCTGCGCCTTCGTCCATTGAGCAGATGAAATACCGGCTGGAACATTTCCCAACATCTAACACGCAATGTCGCTGGTGCCTACAAGATGCGAAGCGCTTGGCACATATCGAGCTGATCCCTGAAAAAGATATCCACGGCAATCCGGTGGATAACTCGTGGCTGCATAAACATTGCATGCGCCCGTGGCTGACCATGCGTAATCAGGTCGCCCGTGCGCAGACCCATCCAACGAAGGAAAGCCTGATATGAAACTTCCATTGCCCACCTATCGCCACCCCGGCAACGCCCACCAGCTGATCGAGGTTATATCGATGTTCGTAAATAAAATTGACGAAGCGATTAAAAATCTTATCGCGGAACCGAACATGAGATTTCACGGCAGGAACCACATGATCCAATTAATCATGCACCGCGCAGGGCTTTTTATGTCCGAGGAGTCTTTCAGGGATGTGAAGCGCTATTTAGGGGATGAAGGCGCTGACGCACTTCTTCGAGACTTTGGGTGCGAATCATGAGTAACGATATCGACCTCTACACCCCCGGTGATATTCAGCCCTACGACCCCGGCCAGCCTGTGCTGGCGCCCCTTTCACCAGCACCGGATACCTGGGGTCGCGACGATGTTTTAACGCCACGGGAAATCGCCAATTACCAAGGTCTAAGTGGCCCCACTCTATTCGGTGCTGCGCTCCCACCTGGAACTACGTCACAGCAAATAAACGCTATCCTCGGTGAGTTGGGTGGCGTCTACATGGCAGACTTCGCCAAGCTGGGCTATCCATCACATTTAGTTCAAGCGGCCATTGCGTTTATCACAGCCAACGCCACCAAGGCGCCAACCAAAGTACGGCGGAATCACAGTTTTAAACTGCCATCGACCGAAACTGGTGACTGGCTCGCCGAGTCCTTTGCTAATCATCTACAGACCCTTAGCGGCACGCTGCAAGAACGCCAGCGGTTCTTAGACGCCAGTCTCCAGTGGCTGGCCCTGGCAAACAAGAAGCTCGGCGCAACGCAAACCCAGGTTGGAAGGCAGGCACACGGAAGTGCACCCCGCTCCACTGAAGCGATGCTAGCTCAGTTGTCAGATTCTGATTACAACAAAGTGATCAAGATCAATGAGCAGGCATTGGCTAATGCCATGCAGACTCTCCAGCAGCGGTGGGGTGAATTCACCTATTTACAGAACATCGCTATTGCGCAACGCTATCTCGATTCCCTGCCCGCAAAAGATCAGGCTTATTTTGACCAGTTCACGAATGTGAACGGTGTGGACTGGGTTCACTTAAGGAATACCGCGGATTTTATAATTTCTATGTTTGATGCCGCTACCGGAGCGCACAATATTCCGAAATCAGGCGGGGCTGTGCAAGCCGAAATAAACCAGATCGAAAGCTTAATGCGCACACCAGCTACCAGACGCGCCTATATGAATGATCCACAACTGCAAGGTCGTCTGCGTACGCTTTACGATATACGTGATCAGGAGAAATAAAATGGCATATTCATCTACCAACCCAGCCCGTGTCGCCGCTGCGTTCGGACTCACGGATGGCAAACAAGTTTTCCTGTACGAATCCACTCACGCGCATGCTGCCATCGAGTCGACAGCGGGATTTTTCATCGGCTGTGGCTTCGGTTCACCATCAGCATCCTGTGTCGGCATGAAGGTTGGCGACCTGTTGGTGAACGTCAACCATAGTACCGCAGGCAGCTCTGCTATCACCTGGCACCGGGTTACATCGCTGACTACTTCCACAGGTTTTAACAGTCCGATCACTCCCATCTTGTCGGTCGCGAGTAGCTGAGGTAAGTCATGAACAGCAAACTTTCTTTGATCGCCAGGCAAGTGGAAAGGCGAGAACAGCAGCAGGCCCCGGCACCTGTGGAAACTTCGGGCATTGGCGGCGCCATCGAAGCCGTGATCGAGCGGATGGTGGAAGAGCGTGTCGCGGCTGCCCTTGCAGAACAGCGGCGCCAGCTTGAGTTCAACAAGCCCAAACCCGTCACTGACTACAGAGACCTGCCGCCGATACCACGGACGCGGGCGCCCAAGGCCATGGAATGTCAGCTCTACCGTGACGAACTGCGCCGGGTCAATAGAATCTCAATTGGTACCATGGAATTCGTCGTCCAGCGAAACGAAGTCGGGCAAGTTGTTCGGATGGTGCCAGCTGACATCGCGCCGCTACCGCCTGCTGTGCCACCGGCAGATATCAACCGAGGTGCCTGACCATGGCGACCGTCACTTTCAGCAGCACCGATTCAGTCTCAGAGGCCCTAGCCGTCAAGTTAGCGCTGTCGCTGTGGTTATCTGAACAGCCAAAACCCGAGGCTGCACCGCCAGCCCGCGCCCATTGCAAGTACGACGAGAATGGCGATTTGCGCACCTTGGTCGTGACCCTTGGGGGTGACTAACATGGCCACGCGAGGCAGACCGCCAGGACAAGGCAAAGTGCCAGGCAGTGGCCGGGTGAAAGGCCGGTCAATCGACAAGGGCGAGAGGCAACTTGTAACGAGCCAGATGGCGGGCGACCTGCTGGCCGTCTACGAATCGCTGGGCGGCGCCGAGTGGCTGCTCAAGTTCGCCAAGGCCAACCCCAAGGAATTCATCCAGCATCTGAGCCGCCTATTCCCGGCGCCTCAGCGCGATGACGCCGACTTCGCGCAGCAGAACAATCAGTTCAATTTCAACAACCTCAACCCATTGGAGGCAGCCCGGAGAGTCGCCTTCGCGCTGAACGCTGGCATTCACGCACAGGGCGAACAGGCGTTGGAACCGGCGCTGATCGAAGTCACAGGTCGGACTCCGGCACCCGAGCCCGAAATGTCGCCCCAGGCTGCCTGCCGCTGGGGGGCGCCCGATCAGCCGAACCCGTCACCAGAGCCCGAAGGCCTCGATCAAGACCGCCAGCGCTGGGCGCAAGAGATACATCTGACATCCGAGGAAAGGGCCGACAATGCCCTCACCCGAGAGACCCGCGAATGCAGCCTCGAAACGTACTATGGCAGTTCCGCCGAGCAGTTCGACGCCCCAGCCCGACCGTCATCGCGCCAGCCATCCCCCGGTGAACGGTGCCGGGCATTGAGCCGTCGCGGGCGTGACTTGCTGTAGCCTCTAGTCAAACGACCAACGGTAGTGCCTCTGTGCAGGTGAGCACCTATAGTACCCCCATAAAAAGGAGGCTGACATGAAAGTCCCACTGTCAGAAAATGCGAAGCTTATGCTGGCGGATCCTAAAGCCGTTCGGGAGTTTATGACTGCCATTATTGCCCAAGATGACGCGCCCTTAGATAAGCCTATTGAAATCCCACCAATCACAGTGCGCGCCAGTGAAAAACAAAACTTTAAAATAAAGCTTGAGAAGGTGGATTAGAGGCACCTAAATCCACCTTCTCAAGCAAATAAAGAAGACTGGAAATGGAAATCGCACTGCCGGCGATTATAATATTCCTCCTAGTCTCACCAGGATTTATTTTTCGCGCACAGTTCAAAAGAGCGGAGCGTGAGACTTTCGACTACTCACCATTTGGAAGAGTTGTAGGGCAAGCTTTCCTTTGGACCGTGGTTCTGCATATTTTGTGGCTAATAATAACGTGGTGGTTACTTAATTCCACGATCGACATAAAAATACTAATGAGACTACTCTCATCAACGCATCAAGAGTCTTCATTTGACGCCGTGTCTAAAGACGTTATTAGAATTACATCGTACTTTTTAAGCTTGTATCTTTTCTGCTGGGCTGTTCCTCCACTTCTTCGCAAAAGTATCATTAAGTACCGCCTAGATCGAAAAGATTATTGGTTTAGCTGGCTTCGCATGGATGCCCCTTGGTATTACTTGTTACAAGGTGCTGACCTAACGAAAAAGCCGGACGTCATAGCGATCTCAGCCATAGTAAATGTCGGTGACAAACCAATCCTATATTATGGGGTGCTGGTCGATTACATAGTAGATAGACATAACGGAGAGCTGAACAGGCTAATTTTAAGTGGCGCATTTCGGTGGGAGCTAGAAAAATTTGACAAGGCCAATACGACTCAAGACAAAATGATGATAAGCGAGCCTATAGATGGTAACTATCTTGTAATTAGTTACGACGAAACAATAACGCTAAACATAAAATATCTGCAAGAATCCACAGATACTGACCCGACGCCCGATCCAGGCAACGCCGACGCCCAGCCTGATTAGTGATCACACCCAATCCAGCCACAACGGGCCTCCAGGGCAGGCGCCTAGGCCTGCCCCGGCTGTGACGCCTGGACCGCCACGGCAGTGATCACCTCAGCGGCCCATCATTCAGCCTGAATACGTGCCCATTCGTTGGCATATTGCTCGGCCTCGTTAACGCAGTCTTGGCACAGCGCGGCGTCGTAGTACGCCTCATTGCTCAAGGCTTCAACCAATGCTTTCCCTTCAAGCGTGACTGCACACTCGTTGTGGTATCCGCCCGGATTCTCCACGCCGTCGCACGGGCGAGACAGGAAAGGTTGCACCACCTTTTGTTGGAGGGCAGACAGCTGATCGTAACCCTTGTCGACCGCCTGCTGGGCTATACCTCGGACCTTTGGGTCCTCGTCATCCAAGCTGCCATTTTTGAGGAGAATTTCTAACACTTTCTGCTCAACGCTCATGTGAATCTCCATGAAAATTTGAAGCACCTGCCGCAGCAGTAGGAGCCAAACGATACCACCGCGTCGCACCGGATCGGAAGGCTACGCAGGGGCTATTTTGTGCCAGGACAACATTACCCAAAAACAAAGCTTTGCTAGCCTTTACGTCTGAGGTCAAGCGGGTTTGCGATACCGAGCAATATGAACTGGAGAGCCCAGATAGGCACCATGAACAGTGCCGATATCTGCCATGTGTCGTCGTTGAAAATCCCTTTGTCAAACATATTGAAAATATGTGCCGCAATGGCTGCCAGCCAAAAAACGATCAGTGTCCTTCGGACTATCTCTTTCATCCCGTCCCTCTGCGTCGGATTGGCTGGCGTCCCCAATGAGCGCAGCAGCTCGAGACGCTACCGTTTCGCCAGTATTCTGTCCACCGACCCGACAGGTGGCGGATGTGACCCCGACGTAACCCCGGCCAGAAACGACAAAGGCCTACATCGCTGTAGGCCTTTGTTTTGTATCAAATTCTTGACTGTTTCGGGCTTGGAATACGCGGACACCAGGTCCGGTTCTTGAAATTCTGGGTTCAGGCAGCGGTAAATTCGACGGGGTAGGGCAGGGCTGCCTGGCTGACCTGAAGCTCGGTCAGGGTCTCGCGGACCACCTGCTTGGCCACGCAGGCGCATTTCCCACACTGGCTGGCGACATTGGTGGCGGCTCGCACTTCCTTGTAACTGCAGCATCCTTCATAGATCGCATCGCGGATCTGTCCGTCGGTAACGCCGACACAAAGACACACATACATAAGGGCTGACCATCGCTGGTTGGGTCGATGGGTTGGAGCTTAATGGTAATGAGAATGCTTGTCAAAGATCTTTCTGAGAGGGCTGTGCTTGAGCGACCGGTGGTCGCTTTGTCGACGGAGTCGGCCTGTCATGAGAAGCCGTGTATGATGGTCGGCCTTTGTTGGATGTCGGGCAAGCCCGTCTGGCCCGGCAAACGGTTTTTCACCCTCATCAGGAGATTACAATGAGCGTACTCGTTGGTAAGAAAGCCCCCGATTTCACCGTTCCGGCCGTGCTGGGCAATGGCGAGATCGTCGATAGCTTCAACCTGGCCTCGGCCATCAAGGGCAAGTACGGCCTGGTGTTCTTCTACCCGCTGGACTTCACCTTCGTCTGCCCGTCCGAGCTGATCGCCCTGGACAACCGCATCCCTGACTTCCAGGCGCGCAACGTGGAAGTGATCGGCGTGTCGATCGACTCGCACTTCACCCACAACGCCTGGCGTAACACCCCGGTCAACAACGGCGGCATCGGTCAGGTGAAGTACACCCTGGCTGCCGACATGACCCACGAAATCTGCAAAGCCTACGACGTCGAGTCCGAAGGCGGCGTGGCCTTCCGTGGTGCCTTCCTGATCGATACCAACGGTGTTGTCCGTTCGCAGATCGTCAACGACCTGCCACTGGGCCGTAACATGGACGAGCTGCTGCGTCTGGTCGACGCCCTGCAGTTCCACGAAGAGCACGGCGAAGTCTGCCCTGCCAACTGGAAAAAAGGCGACAAGGGCATGAACGCTTCGCCTGAAGGCGTTGCTGCCTACCTGAGCGAGAACGCTGGCAAGCTGTAATTGCTGTGCGCATGAAAAAACCGGCCTTCGTGGCCGGTTTTTTTATGCCTTCCTGTGCCGGCCTCTTCGCGGGCGCGCCCGCTCCCACCGATTCTCTGCATGCCTGAAGGCAAAGGTGAACCTGTGGGGGCGGGCGTGCCCGCGAATGCTTTTGGCAGATCAATCGTTGAAATCGCGCCAGCCGCCCATTTCTTTCCAGCGGTTGACGATGCCACAGAACAGTTCAGCGGTTTTCTCGGTGTCGTAACGTGCCGAGTGCGCCTCACGCCCGTCGAAGTCGATGTCGGCGCTCTGACAGGCCCGCGCCAGCACGGTCTGGCCATACGCCAGGCCCGCCAGGGTGGCGGTGTCGAAGCTGGAGAACGGGTGGAACGGGTTGCGCTTCAGGTCATTACGCGCCACTGCCGCATTGAGGAAGCCCAGGTCGAAGCTGCTGTTGTGGCCGACCAGAATCGCCCGCTTGCAGCCGTTGGCCTTGAGTGCCTTGCGCACGCCGCGGAAGATGTCGGTCATCGCGCTTTCCTCGCTGACCGCCATGCGCAGCGGGTGGTCCAGCTTGATCCCGGTGAACTCAAGCGCGGCCGGCTCGATGTTGGCGCCCTCGAACGGCTCCACTCGGTGGAAGTAGGTATGTTCGGGGAACAGGAAGCCTTTCTCGTCCATGCCGATGGTGACAGCGGCAATCTCCAGCAATGCATCGGTGGCGCTGTTGAAACCGCCGGTTTCAACATCCACCACGACCGGCAGATAGCCGCGGAAGCGTTCGGCCATCGGGTGGCGAGGACCGCTGCTGCCTTGGGTTTCCAGGTCGTCTTCGTAAAGGTCTTCGCTCACGCGTTTGCCTCCAGCAGGCGCCAGCGCAGTTTTTCGCCAGCGCGCAGCGGGACTACGGTTTGCTCGCCAAATGGCAGGCTTTCCGGAGCGGTCCATTCTTCGCGGACCAGGGTAATGGTGTCGGTGTTCGCCGGCAGGCCATAGAAGGCCGGGCCGTGCAGGCTGGCGAAGCCTTCCAGCTTGTCCAGCGCGTTACGTTGTTCGAACGCTTCGGCGTACATCTCGATGGCCGCATAGGCGGTGTAGCAACCCGCGCAACCGCAGGCTGCTTCCTTGGCGTGCCGGGCATGAGGTGCCGAGTCGGTGCCGAGGAAGAACTTCGGGTTGCCGCTGGTGGCGGCGTCCAGCAAGGCCACCTGGTGCGTGTTGCGCTTGAGGATCGGCAGGCAGTAGAAGTGCGGGCGAATGCCGCCAACCAGCATGTGGTTGCGGTTGTACAGCAGGTGCTGGGCGGTGATGGTCGCACCCACGTTGGCCGGGGCCTCGGTGACGAACTGCGCGGCGTCGCTGGTGGTGATGTGTTCGAACACCACTTTCAGCGTCGGGAAGCGCTCGACCACACGGCGCATGTGCTCGTCGATGAAGCGCTTCTCGCGGTCGAACACGTCGATCTCGCTGCGGGTCACTTCGCCATGCACCAGCAGCGGCATGCCCACTTCCGCCAGTGCCTCCAGGGCCGGGAAGATGTTGTCGATGCTGGTCACGCCGGAATCGGAGTTGGTGGTGGCACCGGCCGGGTACAACTTGGCGGCGTACACGAAACCGCTGGCCTTGGCCGCGCGGACGTCCTCGGGGCTGATGTTGTCGGTGAGGTACAGCACCATCAGCGGCTCGAAGCGGCTGCCGGCCGGGCGGGCAGCCAGAATGCGCTCACGGTAGGCGCCGGCCTCGGCGGCATTGCGCACCGGCGGAACCAGGTTGGGCATGATGATGGCACGGGCGAAGGTACGCGCCACGTCGCCAACGGTGTGGGGCAGGACGGCACCATCGCGCAGATGGATGTGCCAGTCGTCGGGGCGCAGGAGGGTCAGGCGATCGGACATTGGGGATTCCAGGCGGGTCGAACTCAAGCCCCAATCCTACCGGAAAACCCCGGGGCGAGCACGGCTATCAAGTTTTCCGCGCGGCGTCCGATAGCCTGCTGGTAAGCCGTCAGAAATTGTGGAGCCGCCCGTGCGCCAGCGTTACCTAGCCCTGTTGACCCTGTTCGCCAGCCTGCCGGCCGGCGCACTGACTTTCCAGACGCGCATGGAGAACATTGCCTGGAAGGTCGAGGGTGACCAGTTCGAGTGCCGTCTGAGCCAGCCGATCGAAGGTTTCGGCAGCGGTACGTTCGTGCGCCGGGCAGGCGAGCAGCCGGTGTTCCAGCTGCGTTCGGACAGCAATGTACTGGGTGCCGGCACCGCCAGCCTGCTGGCCGCGGCAGCGCCATGGCAACCTGGGCGTGGCGATATCAACCTGGGCCATGTGCGTATGGCCCGCAGCGGTGTGCTGTTCAGCTCCTCCCAAGGGCAGGCCAGCCGGCTGATCAACGGTTTGCTCGACGGGCGTAGCACAGTCGTGCGCAACTACACCGGTGAGGCGGGCAGGCCGATGGAGGTGCGTGTGCTGCCGGTCAGCTTCGCCAAGGCCTACAATGACTATCAGGTCTGTGCGGGCAAGCTGTTGCCGATGAACTACGATCAGGTGCGCCAGACTCAAGTGGGCTTCCCTGGGGGCGGTTTCGAGCTGGATGCAGCAGCCAAGGCGCGGCTGGAGGTGATTCTCGACTACCTGAAGGCCGACCCCACGGTTAACCATATCGAGCTCAACGGCCACTCCGACAACAGTGGCAACCGCCTGACCAACCGCGACCTGTCGCGCCGTCGCGCATTGGCCGTGGCCGATTACTTCAAGGCTCACGGTGTGCCGCAAGAGCAGATTACTGTGCGCTTCCATGGCGAGCGTTATCCGCTGGCGAAGAACAACAGTGCGTCGAACCGGGCGCGTAATCGGCGGGTGAATATCGAGCTGGATCGGGTGGCGGTGGTTGAGAAGCCGGTGGAAAAGCCGGTTGAGCAAGCGGCGCCGGCTGTTGCACCGGTATCAGGGGCGAAGGCGCCCTGAGATCTGGTCGGTGTGTGTCATGGGCTCGCATCAAGGCCGCCAGGGGGTCGTCACAACATTTTCAGCGCCTGTGAGATCGAGCGCCGCCCGCGCGGCGCTTCGCGGGTAAACCCGCTCCTACGTTTGTTTCGGGCCAATTATGCCTGTGGGATCCGCGCGCGAACGCCTTGGCATACACCTCGAAATCGCGTTGTAC
>NZ_JBICII010000106.1:0-96998 GCF_043101865.1 Pseudomonas sp. zjy_15 | reverse complement strand
AACGCTTGGCGGGATTTGATGCGATCTTCGTAGATCACCCGACCAGTAGCGTCTTCGCCTGCCAACTGGAAAACCTGTTTGGCCAGGTCTACGCAGATGGTTGTGCAAAGCTCCACATCAGTGGAAGACAGGGAATCTTGTTTCGAACTATGCTTTTTCATGGTCTCGCCCTCGCTGCCGTTGGCTTCTTTGAACACCACCGTGGCACTGTGATGCCTCGGCGGGGGCGAGTCCATCGATTACAGGCGACTGCGCAGGCTTTTCACATTTTGCGCAAGGCAGTTGCCCCCGCGTGCATCAACCGCAGTTGACGCGGGTTACCCTGCCCTGCTCGTCCACGTTCAGGTTCAGGCGCTCTGAGCGGTACTCCAGGGTGACCACATCGCGCGGCTTGAGAATGCGCGCCATCTGCGAGCCGCTGGCCTTGCGTGCCTGCTCCAGCAGTTCGGCACTGGCCTGTTTGCCAATGGCAAAGTCGGCACCGCTGGCCTGGCAGCGGCCATCGTTGCCAGCTGGGGCGGCCGGCGCAGCCCCACCATCAGCGTTGCCACCAGTGCTGCAACCCGCCAGGACAGCAGCCACAGCCAAAGTTGCCAGGTAAGCACGGGTACGGAACATGAAGCCTCCTAAATCGGTCCGGGAACTGCCTGATCCGACAGCTCCGCTCATCATTTGTTGCAAAACCTGTCAAGTCTGCCTGAACTGTAGCAGGGAGGCGAAAAGCAATCGTGACCGGATTTTGCACAACGTGCTGTGTTTGCCATATGCTTAGCTCGCACGGTCACCGGCGCAAAGCCATGATTTGCTGCAAGAAGTGGAGCGCATCCCGCCTCCATCGAACACCAGGGTCAGGTGTTCCTCCTTCGTTCCGGGCCCCCAGCGAGAGCTTTTCATGAGCACCCACAGCATCGATGCCGATATCAAGGTCAAATGGGCCGAGGGCCAGAGCGCGTACAGCCCTGGCACACCGGAAGAGTTGCTGTTGATCGCCATCGACCTGTTGGTGCGCGATAACGGCGCCGAGGCGGCACGCAGCTTCATCGACCAGGTGTTCGAGCGCTACGCGCCGCACGCGGCTATTCCAATCGCGCCAGGCGGGCACTGAGCAGGTCGAACAGCCCCTGGGCATCACCCTGCTCCACCCACAGCACATTCGCTGGCTGCTTGAGCACGCCGTACCAGTCCGCAACTGTCTGGCCGAAAGTGGGCCCTTCGCGGCTGTCGATGCTCATGTGGATGCGCCGGCCACTGAACAGCTCGGGCTTTAACAGGTAGGCGATGACACTGGCGTCATGCACAGGGCCGCCGGGCATACCGTACAGGTCCATGTCGTGGGTGATGTAGGCATTGAGGATGTCCACCACGCGCTTGCTGGCCTGGTTGTTCACGGCTGTCAGTTGCGTCAGGCGGGCGCTGCTGGTCAGCAGCTTGTGGGTGACGTCCAGCGGCAGGTAGGTCAGCTGCACGCCGCTGGCCAGCACCACTTCGGCGGCGTGCGGGTCGGCGTAGAGGTTGAACTCCGCCACCGGGGTGATGTTACCGCCGTTGAAATGCGCTCCCCCCATGACCACCACCTCTTTGATGCCTTTGACGATGCTCGGGCGCTGGATCAGCGCCAGGGCCAGGTTGGTCTGCGGGCCGAGCATGGCGACGGTGATGCTGTGCGGTTTGGCTGCGCCGAGGGTATCGACCAGGTATTGCACGGCATTGCCCTGGGCCAAGGGCGCTTTCGGCTCGTGTACCTGGACACCGGTGAGGCCTTCTTCACCATGAACATCGGCGGCATAGATCGGCGCGCGCACCAATGGGCGGCCGGCACCGGCGTACACCGGGATGTCTTCGCGCCCCGCCCATTCGCGGGCCAGGCGGGCATTGCGCGAGGTCTTGTCCAGGCGCACGTTGCCGGCCACGGTAGTGATGGCGCGGATACTGAGTTCGTTGGGCGAAGCCATGGCCAGAAACAGCCCCACCACATCGTCGGCGCCGGGATCGGTGTCGATGATCAGGTCGATGGGGGCGGCCTGGAGGGTCGAGGCTGTGGCCATGAAGACGACTCCTTGTAGCAGGGACTTGAGCATGGGTGGCACTCCTGTTGCCTATGAATCATGCGGTTACACAGCCCGGCGTCCTCTGTGGAAGCGGCTAGAAGGTGACGCCGGAGATGAGGGCAATGTTGCTGTAGGGCTGGCACTCGCCTGTACGCACCACCGCACGGGCACTGCGCGACAGCACTTTGAAATCCTCATGGGCCAGCCATTCGCGCTTGCCCAGCTTGCCCTTCAGTCGCTCGATTTCGACCAGCGCGGGTGGCACCACTTTCTGCATTTCTTCAGCCAGCACGTGCCGCTCAACCTGCAATTCGCTCAGCACCACCCGCAGCACGCTGGCGAAGTCCGGCAGGCCAGGCGTAATGGCCAGGTCGATAAGTTCCCCCCCCGGCGGCACCGGCAGCCCGGCATCGCCGATCACCAGGATATCGCCATGCCCCATGCCGGCAATGACCCGTGACAGGGCAACGTTCAACAGTGGGGTTTTCTTCATGGCGTCAGCTCCGCCAGGTAGGGAATGGACGGTTGGGCACCGGCACGGGTAACCGACAATGCTGCGGCACGCTGGCCAAAGATGATCGCCTCACCCTCCCCCAGCCCACGTACCAGGCCGGCAGCAAAGCCACCAATGAAGGTATCGCCGGCAGCGGTGGTGTCCAGCGGTTGCACGTGCGGCGCCGGATAGTGCTGATGGCCTTGGCCAGCGACCAGCAAGGCACCTTGCGCACCCAAGGTGATGATCACTTTGCCTGCCCCCAGCTGCAGCAAGCGCTCGCCTGCGCGCCGGGCACTGTCCTGGTCGGTCACCGCCACACCGGTCAAGGCTTCGGCCTCGCTTTCGTTAGGGGTAAGGTAATCGATATGCGCAAACCACTCCGCTGGCAAGGGGCCGGTAGCGGGTGCTGGGTTCAGGATCACCTGCTTGCCCATTTCGTGCCCTCTGGCCAGTGTCCAGGCCACGGTGCTGGCTGGCACTTCCAACTGGCAGATGATTACCTCGGCAGCCTGCAGTAACGCATCGAAGCGCCGCACCGACTGCGGCGTCAGCAGGCCGTTGGCGCCGGGAATGATGACAATACAGTTCTGGCTGGTAGCATCCACCGTGATCAGCGCCACACCGCTGGACACACCTGGGCAGGTGCTGACGCCCTGACAGTCGATCCCCTCGACATACAAGGCCCGGTGCAGTTGCCGACCGTAATCATCATCCCCAACATTGCCGATCATCGCCACGCTGCCGCCCAGCCGCGCAGCCGCCACGGCCTGGTTGGCACCCTTGCCGCCCGGTACCGTGAAAAAGCTATCGCCGGGGAGTGTTTCGCCGGCCCGAGGCAGGCGCTGGGCGCGAGCCACCAGGTCCATATTGAGGCTGCCGACCACCACAACCTTGGCATTCATGACGTTTCCTTAGCGTTAGCGGTAATCATTGAACAGGTCCGGGCGCGGCCCGGTGGACTCACGCAAGACGATACGCGGGGCGACAATGCGCTGCTCCGCTGCGCCTTGCCGGGGCGTAGCGATACGCGTCAGCAGCAACGAGGCAGCGCTTTCGCCCAGCTCGCGGATCGACTGGCCCACCGTGGTCAGTGGCGGGTACACGTAGCGGCTGAGCTCGATGTCGTCGAAGCCGATCACCGACAGCTCGCCGGGTACGCTGATATTGCGTTCGGCTGCAGCCCGCAGCACACCAAAGCCGATCATGTCGTTGCCGGCAAAAATCGCCGAGGGCCGCTTGCCTTCCAGCACCTGCGCCGCCGCCGCATGGCCACCCGGGCTGGTGAAGTCGCAGTGCAGTACACGGCTGCCCGGCACAGGCGCTCCCGCTTCGGCCATGGCACGGCGGAAGCCGCTCAGGCGCAGCTGGGTAACCCCGGTTTCGGCGGGACCGCCGATATAGGCGACGTCGCGATGGCCAAGTTCCAGCAAATGCCGGGTGGCCAGGTATGCCCCCTGCTCGTGGTCAATACGCACCAGGTCGGCATCGACGCCTTCCAGCTCACGGTCGACGATGACCATTGGCGTGCGCACACTGGCCAGGCTTTGCAGCAGGTCGTCGTCCTGGCCCACCGAGGCCACTACCAGCCCGTCGATGCGTTTTTCCAGCAGCACGCGCAGGTAGCTGCGCTGCTTCTGCGGGTTGTCGTCGGAGTTGCACAGAATCACGCAATAGCCGTTTCGCTCGCAGGCGTCTTCGATACCCCGCGCCAGCTCGGCAAAGTACGGGTTGACGCTGTTGGGCACCAACAGCCCGATGGTGGCCGTGCTGCGCGCCTTCAGCGAGCGCGCCACCGCACTGGGCACGTAATCCAGTTCGATGATGGCGGCTTCCACTTTCAGCCGCACCTGCTCGCTGACCGGACGGGTCTTGTTGAGTACATGGGACACAGTGGTATAAGAAATACCCGCCAGTGCCGCGACGTCTTTGATGGTTGCCATGTTGTCAGTTCCGCCGGCCCGCGCGCCGGCTACGGTAAGTGTCGAGCACCACGGCGATGACGATCACCGCCCCGGTGATGATACGTTTGGTCGGCTCGCTGGCGCCGATCTGCGCCAGCCCGGCGGCCAATACGGAAATGATCAGTACGCCAAAGAAGGTGCTGATGACCGAGCCACGCCCACCCATCAGGCTGGTGCCGCCGATCACGACGGCGGCAATGACCTGCAGCTCCAGGCCAGAGCCGGCATTGGGGTCGGCCGCTTCCAGCCGCGAGATCTGGAACAGCGCGGCCAGGCCGGCGAGCAGGCCCATCAGGGCGAACACCAGCACTTTGTAGGGGCGCGGATCGATACCGGCCAGGCGCACGGCCTCTTCATTGGTGCCGATACCGATCAGGTAACGACCGAATACCGTGCGCGTCAGGACCAACTGGGCGAGCACGATCACCAACAAGGCGATGATGAACGCTGGCGAAACACCAAAGGCGACCGGGTTGGAGAACCAGGCATAGGCATCGCCGATATAGGCGGTGCGCGAGTCGGTGAACTGGTAGGCCAGGCCACGGGCCATCTCCAGCACACCAAGCGAAACGATGAACGACGGGATGCGCCAGGCCACGGTGACGCTACCGGTAATGCTGCCGGCCAGCGCGGCCACGGCCATGCCCAGCAGCGCCGAGGGCAGCACGCCCCAGCCCCAGCCGAGTATCGCCACGCTCACCGTCGAGGCGGCCAGCGCCAGCACCGAACCCACCGACAGGTCGATGCCGCCGATGATCAGCACGAAGGTCATGCCCACCGCCAGCACCATCAGGTCCGGGATCTGGTTGGCCAGCGTGCTGAAGGTGCCATACGACCAGAAGTGGCTGCTGAGGAACGAGAACAGCACAATCATCGCCAGCAAGGCGCCAGCCAGGCCCAGGTAGGTGCCCAGGCCAAAGTACGTACCGCTGCGGCGCACGGGGGCGGCGCCCGGGTTGTTTAGCGGGGTGGTTTTCATGCATCCATCCTGGGGGCTGCATCATGCAGCAGCGCGTCACGTTTCTGATAACCGGCGAAGGCGGCGGCAAGCAACTGGTCCTGGCTCCAATGATCACGCGCGAAGGTGTCGATCAGGCGGCCGGCGGACAGCACGGCGATGCGGTCGCAAATCAGCATCAGTTCGCGCAGGTCACTGGACACCACCACCAAGGCCTTGCCTTGACGCGCCAGCTCGGCCAACAGGCCATAGATGTCGAACTTGGCGCCCACATCGATGCCACGCGTGGGTTCGTCGAACAGCAGCACCTGGCAATCGCGCTCCAGCCAGCGGCCAATCACCACCTTCTGCTGGTTACCGCCAGACAGCTCACCCACCACTTGCTGCGCGCCAGCACTGCGAATGCGCATGGCCTGGATCTGGCGTTCGGCCAAGGCCTTTTCCGCCTCGCCATCGAGCACGCCGGCCCGCGATACCGCGCCCAGGTTGCCCAACGCAATGTTGGCGCTGATCGACTGCGTCAACAGCAGGCCCTCGCCCTTGCGGTCTTCGGTTATCAGCGCGATACCGGCCCGCACTGCAGCCTTGGGCGAGTCGATGTTTACCGCCTGCGGCGGCTGGCCCAGCGCGATACCGCCGCTGTCGGCGCGATCGGCACCGTAGATCAGGCGCAGCAGCTCGGTACGGCCGGCGCCGATCAGGCCGGAGATGCCAAAAATCTCCCCTGCCCTGACTTCGAACGACACCTCGCGCACTTTGTCGCCGCGGCACAACTTGTCGACCTTGAGCAGCGGTGCCCCCATCTGCCGTCGGCCCAGGTCGATATGCTCGCCCAGCTCGCGGCCGACCATCAGGTTGACCAGTTCGGCGCTGCTGTAGCGCTGGATCGGCTCGTCGCACACCAGCCTGCCATCGCGCAGTACAACGATGCGTTGGGCCACACGCTGCAACTCTTCCAGGCGATGCGAGATATAGACGATGGCCACGCCGCGGGCGCGCAGACGCTCGATCTGGGTGAACAGCAACGCCACCTCGCGCGCAGTGAGCATGGCAGTGGGCTCGTCCAGGATCAGCACATGGCAGTCACCGATCAGGTTGCGGGCAATCTCGACCATCTGCTGATGGCCGATGCCCAGCTCGCCGACCGGGGTGTCCGGGTCGATGGCGTCGAGCCCGACCCGGGCCATGGCGGCCATTGCCAGTTGGCGCAGGCGCTTGTGGCTGATCCAGCCGAAACGGCTGGGCAGGTTGTCGAGAAACAGGTTTTCCGCCACGGTCAGCGTCGGCAGCAGGTTCAACTCCTGCATGACCATGCGCACCCCAAGGCGTTCGGCCTCGCCGCGACTGCCGGGCGCGTAGGCCTGGCCGCGGTAGGTCATGTGCCCGGTGGTGGGCACCTCCAGGCCACTGATGAGCTTGGACAACGTGCTCTTGCCAGCGCCGTTCTCGCCGGTCAGGGCCAGCACTTCACCGGCGCGCAGGTTCAGGCTGACCTCGCCGAGCACGGGCTGGGCATAGGTCTTGCCCAGGCCGCTGGCGGCAAGCACCACTTCATTGGCCGATGCAGGCATGGCCGATTCTCCTGGCAGCATCAGGGCTTCTTGGTGATGAGTTCGACCGGGGTCTGGATGACGTTGTCGGCATCCACATCAGGTTTTTCGCCCTTGACCATTTTCAGCGCCGCCTGAATGCCGTACACCGCCTGCTGGCTGGCGGCCTGGTCGAGGGTGGCAAGCACGCGACCGTCTGCAAGCATTGGCTTGATGGCATTGATGTTGTCATAGCCCACCACTTGCACCTGGCCGGTCTTGCCAGCGGCACGCACGGCGGACACAGCGCCCAGCGCCATGCTGTCGTTGCCAGCCAGCAAGGCCTTCAGGTCGGGGTATTCGTTGAGCATGGAGGCAGCGACGGCGTTGCCTTTGTCGATCTCCCAATTGCCGCTTTGTACCGAGACGATGTTCATCTGCGCGGCATTCATGGCGTCCTTGAAGCCGGCGGTGCGCTGCTGGGCATTGGTGGTGGTCGGCACCCCTTCGATAATACCCACCTGGTCGCCGGCCTTGAGTTTCTGGCTGGCCAGGTAATCGCCAACCAGACGCGCGCCCTTGCGGTTGTCGGGGCCGACGAAGGGAACGCTGATGCCTTTGCTCTTGAGCAGATCAGGGTCAAGACGATTGTCGATATTGATCACCACCACGCCCTGGTCCATGGCCTTCTTCACCGCCGACACAAGTGCCTTCGAGTCAGCCGGCGCAATGACCAGGGCCTTGGCGCCGGCATTGACCATCTGCTCAACGATGCGGATCTGCTCGCCAGTGTCGGTTTCGTTCTTGATGCCGTTGGCGATCAGGTCGAACTCGTCGGCGTGGGTTTTCTGGTAATCCTTGGCGCCGTCTTCCATGGTGCGGAAGAACTCGTTGGCCAGCGACTTCATGACAAGGGCGACCTTGGGCTTGTCTTCGGCGTGAGCAGCAGACAATGGCAAGACGAGGCTAAGCGAGGAAATGACAGCGAAGGCCAGCAGACGACCGGGAAACGGCAGCTTCATGGACGATGACTCCGAATCTTGTGTTTTTTATCGGATCGCAAACGTTTGCGTTGACCAACTATGGTAACAGGACCGTTGTTTGTCAAATCCGTTTGGCTATCGGAGGCCAGAGTGCTGCTGGGACCGATTATGCAGATTTTCCGAAAAACCGAACACCTTTACCTTTTTTTGTTCGGAATTGCGAATGCAGCCCCCCCCTTTTTTCAGGTGCGGTCTCGCGTCACGAATGCGTCGCGCGGCGCCCCCGACCCGGTGCAACACCGCGCATTGCCGGGGCTGCTACACAGCCCATTGCAACGCACGGCCGTCCCGACCCTGGCGCACGTGGCGCCTTGGTACGAAAAATGCCTGTAGCCCCGCGCGACTCAATAACTAACTCACTAGGAAGCGAGAACAATAACGATGAATGCCGCACTGAAAACCTTCGCCCCCAGCGCACTCGCCCTGCTGCTGATCCTGCCAACCAGTGCCTCGGCCAAAGAAGCCGAAACCCAACAGAAGCTGGCCAACGTGGTCATCCTCGCCACCGGCGGCACCATTGCCGGCGCCGGCGCCAGCGCTGCCAACAGCGCCACTTACCAGGCTGCCAAGCTGGGCGTCGACAAGCTCATCGCCGGCGTGCCGGAACTGGCCGACATCGCCAACGTACGCGGCGAACAAGTCATGCAGATCGCCTCCGAGAGCATCAGCAATGACGACCTGCTGAAACTGGGCAAGCGCGTCGCCGAGCTGGCCGAAAGCAAGGACGTCGACGGTATCGTCATCACCCACGGCACCGACACTCTCGAAGAAACCGCCTACTTCCTCAACCTGGTAGAGAAGACCGACAAGCCAATCGTGGTGGTCGGCTCGATGCGCCCGGGCACCGCCATGTCCGCCGACGGCATGCTCAACCTGTACAACGCCGTGGCCGTAGCCAGCGACAAGCAGTCGCGCGGCAAGGGCGTGCTGGTGACCATGAACGACGAGATCCAGTCCGGCCGCGACGTGAGCAAGACGGTCAACATCAAGACTGAAGCCTTCAAGAGCACCTGGGGCCCGATGGGCATGGTAGTGGAAGGCAAATCGTACTGGTTCCGCCTGCCGGCCAAGCGCCATACGGTCAATTCCGAGTTCGACATCAAGCAGATCAGCAGCCTGCCACAGGTGGACATTGCCTATGGCTATGGCAACGTCACCGACACCGCCTACAAGGCCCTGGCACAGAACGGCGCCAAGGCGCTGATCCATGCCGGTACCGGCAACGGTTCGGTATCGTCGCGAGTTGTCCCGGCGCTGCAGGAACTGCGCAAGAACGGCGTGCAGATCATCCGCTCGTCGCATGTCAACCAGGGTGGTTTCGTACTGCGTAACGCCGAACAGCCGGATGACAAGAACGACTGGGTCGTGGCTCACGACCTGAACCCGCAGAAGGCGCGGATCCTGGCGATGGTGGCAATGACCAAGACCCAGGACAGCAAGGAGCTGCAGCGCATCTTCTGGGAGTACTGAGTGCTCCTCCCTCAGAGCCGGCTCTCCGGCTCTGAGGGCCTCACTGCCCTCTCCTGAACCGCACAGACACTGAGGGTACAAACCGGCGACATCGCTTACCTTTCTGACCGGCCTCATGGTTTACAGGCCAACCCTGGATTTCTCCTGACAAGCAGTTGCGAAATTACTTACAGTGAAATACTGTACGTGCATACAGCAAAACAAGGGAATTCCTGTGTCCAGCACCGCCTCCGCCACCCCGAGCAGCTATGAACAGCTGGGTGTACGCATCCAGAAGATCATCAACAGCCCAACCGCCCAGCGCAGCCGCGCGGCGCTGATCTTCCGCCTGGAACAGGAAAGCCCGGATGACTGGGAAACCCTGCTTCAGGAGATCGCCGAGAACGACAACGTCACCCTCGCCCACCGCGACGATGGCGGCGTGCAGATTTTCTGGACCGTACCAAAGGAAGACTGACTGCGCATGAGAGTTTCGCTTTTCGCAGCCGCTTGCCTGTTACTGACCACGCCACTTGCCCAGGCCGACGCCCCGCGTACCTTCCAGGAGGCCAAGAAGGTCGCCTGGAAGCTCTATGCACCGCAATCGACCGAGTTCTATTGCGGGTGCAAATACAAGGGCAACAAGGTCGACTTGGCGTCCTGCGGCTATACCCCGCGCAAGAATGCCCGGCGCGCCTCGCGCATCGAATGGGAACACATCGTACCCGCCTGGCAGATCGGCCATCAGCGCCAATGCTGGCAGAGTGGCGGGCGCAAGCAGTGCTCGCAGCATGACGAAGTGTACCAGCGCGCCGAAGCCGACCTGCACAACCTGGTGCCAAGCATCGGTGAGGTCAACGGCGACCGCAGCAACTTCAGTTTCGGCTGGCTGCCGGAGCAACGCGGCCAGTATGGCCGCTGCCTGACCCAGGTCGATTTCAAGGCCAGGAAAGTGATGCCGCGCCCATCGATCCGCGGCATGATCGCCCGCACCTACTTCTACATGAGCAAGCAGTACAACCTGCGCCTGTCCAAACAGGATCGCCAGCTGTTCGAAGCCTGGAACAAGACCTACCCGCCGCAAGCCTGGGAGCGGCAACGCAACCAACAGGTCGCCTGCGTGATGGGGCGGGGAAACGCGTTCGTAGGGCCGGTCAACCTCAAAGCGTGCGGTTGACCCTTAAGCCAGCGCTTGTAAATAGGCGCTGGCTTCCCGGTAACGGGCCAGCCGCGCCAGGTCGGCGGGGCCCGGGCAGGGGATGCGCGAGAGGTCACTGTTGTCGGCCAGATCGGCCAGCTTGACGGTGCGCGCCAACGGGTCATCACCCAGGCGCACCACGAAATCCTGGTAAGGCTCGCCCTCGCGGCGGCTAAGCGCCAGCAACGCGGCCAGGATTTTCAGCGCGAAGCCCTCGCGCGCCAGGTCAGACAGGGTCAGCGGGGTGTCTTCGATCACATCGTGAAGCACCGCCACAATCCGCTGTTCAGGTGTGGTAACCCGCATCATCACGCGTAACGGGTGGAGGATATAAGCCGCCCCACCCTTATCGTATTGCCCTTCATGCGCCCTGGCGGCCACGGCAATGGCACGCTCCAGTGTAGACATGAGGCCCTCCCCGTTTGGCCGCTACCCACCCAAGCATAGCCAAACTTGTGTGAACGGCGCCTGACACGAGCCTTTGCTGCGCCGCCTCTGCCCAGGCTTAGACTCTGCAGGAAAAGCCTTGATACTTGTTCATGCTGCGTTGAAAACAGACCCTAGCGTGATGCGCCGTGCTGGATGACCACCGAATCGGTACCCAGCTTGGCCATCACTTCGTCCCTGCGCGCTTGCGCCTCTTCGCGGGTGGGGAACGGCCCCAGCAGCACCACTGGCTTGCCGTCGCGGTACTCCACCGAAGACGGGATGCCCTTTTCGATCAGGCGCGCCGTCATGTCGCTGAGGGCACCCATGTTGGCGCCCTGCACCACTTCCACATCCCAACCCTGGGGCGCCGGCTGGTCTGCCAGGGCCTCGGCACGCCGCTGCAGGTCGGCGCCGCCGCAAAGCTCGCGGATACGCAGGTTATTGCCGGTATCGTCAACGATGATGTCGTACTGCCCGTCGCGCTTGATCGCCACATAACTGCGGTAGGCTTCGTACTGCCCGGCATCGTCCTTGCCGCGGACCTGACCGCAGATGGTGCCCTGGGTGTCGATCCGCACGTTGCCGAACTTGGCGGTCTTGGGGTTGTTCAGGTGTTCGGCCACCTGCTTGTGCACGCCTTCGACCTCGTTCTCACAGCCCGCCAGGGCGAGCACTGCCATTACCACAGCCAGTTTGCGCACGCGTGTACCTCCAGATTCGAAGGGGCGGATTCTAGCACGCCGGGGTATGCCCGAACCGCGACCAAACGTTACACGCTGCTTCGGGCGCAAATGCAAAAAGGGCGATCATTTCTGATCGCCCTTTTTCGATTTGGTAGGCACAATTGGACTCGAACCAACGACCCCCACCATGTCAAGGTGGTGCTCTAACCAACTGAGCTATGTGCCTGTCGTGTGGTGCGCATATTAGTGATCCGATACGCACCTGTAAAGCTTTTTTTTTGAGAAAAATCAAAAACTTTCGCATGCAAGCGCTTCGTGCCCATACCGCGCTTTTCGGCCCACGTGGCAATGGACAATGAAAAAAGGGGTGACCCTTTCGGATCACCCCTTTTTCGATTTGGTAGGCACAATTGGACTCGAACCAACGACCCCCACCATGTCAAGGTGGTGCTCTAACCAACTGAGCTATGTGCCTGTCGTGTGGTGCGCATTCTACGCATTACAAAAACCCTGTCAACACTTTTTTTCGCGCTAACCTACTGAATCTTAAACTCTTTATATAAAGGCGGGCTGGAGGGTATCCCGTAAAGGATTTTCACCAGACGACTAGCGGGTGTTTATTATTATTGATAGCATCGGTACATTCGTTAAAAATATAAAACACGAGGTTCCTGCAGCATGGCTAACACCCCCTACCCCCAGTCCTACTACGCCGCCTCGGCCAACCCGGTGCCGCCACGTCCGGCGCTGCAGGGTGAGGTGGAAACCGATGTGTGCATCATCGGTGCCGGCTACACCGGCCTGTCCAGCGCCCTGTTCCTTCTGGAGAACGGTTTCAAGGTAAGCATCGTCGAAGCGGCCAAGGTCGGCTTTGGCGCATCGGGCCGTAACGGCGGCCAGATCGTCAACAGCTACAGCCGCGACATTGATGTCATCGAACGCACCGTTGGCCCCAAGCAGGCACAACTGCTGGGCCACATGGCCTTCGAGGGCGGGCGCATCATTCGTGAGCGCGTGGCCAAGTACAACATTCAGTGCGACCTGAAAGATGGTGGCGTATTCGCCGCCCTTACCAGCAAGCAGATGGGCCACCTGGAATCGCAAAAGCGCCTGTGGGAACGCTTTGGCCATAATCAGCTGGAGCTGATGGACCAGAAGCGCATCCGCGAAGTGGTTGCCTGCGACAGCTACATCGGCGGCATGCTCGACATGAGCGGCGGCCACATCCACCCGCTGAACCTGGCCCTGGGCGAAGCTGCTGCGGTCGAGTCGCTGGGTGGCATCATCTATGAGCAAACCCCGGCCGTGCGCATCGAACGTGGTGCCAACCCGGTGGTGCATACCCCGCAGGGCAAGGTCCGCGCCAAGTTCATCATCGTTGCCGGCAACGCCTACCTGGGCAACCTGGTACCCGAGCTGGCCGCCAAGTCCATGCCATGCGGCACGCAGGTAATCACCACCGAGCCACTGGGCGAAGAACTGGCACGCACCCTGCTGCCGCAGGACTACTGCGTCGAGGATTGCAACTACCTGCTCGACTACTATCGCCTGACCAGCGACAAGCGCCTGATTTTCGGTGGCGGCGTGGTGTACGGCGCGCGTGACCCGGCCAACATCGAGGCGATCATCCGCCCGAAAATGCTCAAGGCCTTCCCGCAGCTGAAGAACGTGAAGATCGACTACGCCTGGACCGGTAACTTCCTGCTGACCCTGTCGCGCCTGCCACAGGTTGGACGGATCGGCGACAACATCTACTACTCGCAGGGTTGCTCGGGCCACGGCGTGACCTATACCCACCTGGCGGGCAAGGTACTGGCCGAGGCCCTGCGCGGCCAGGCAGAGCGTTTCGACGCCTTTGCCGGCCTGCCGCACTACCCGTTCCCGGGTGGCCAGATGCTGCGCGTCCCCTTCAGCGCCATCGGTGCCTGGTACTACAGCCTGCGCGATCGCCTGGGCTTCTGATTCAGGCAGGCCCGCGCCCACAGGATTTGTGCTGCTTGCACAGTCCGTGTGGGCGCGGGCTTACCTGCGAAGGGCAGGCACAGGCAACGCTATTTGTTCAGGCTATTCACAGCCTGCTTCGCCGCACTCTCTTGCCCCGCCTTGGCCAATTCATCCGCAGCACGCAACCAGCGCTGGCGATCAACCTGGGCCGGCAGTTGCCGAGGTGGCTGCACCAGCACCGCCCAACTCCCCTGCTTCTCCCACGCCGATGCAAACTCATCGAATGCCAGCACCTGCCGCCGGTGCATGCCCGAACGCAGCAGCACCCGCTGCTTGTAACGGTCATAACCCATCAACACTGCATAGCGGGGCCCGCTCCACCAGGCCGAACCTTCCTCGTAACGCAGCAGCACCGGGTTGCCCGCCGCCACCTGGGTCAGCAGCGCGTCCAGCTGCTTGTCCAGCGGGTACACCACCCTACCGTAGTCCCGCGCCACACGGGGAATAGCGGTATCCAGCGTTTCGGCCCCCTGAGGCAGGTTCAGCGGTTTATCCAACAACCCTGGCGTAATAGGCGCCCCCTGCTGCGACAGCACTGCCGCCAGCGCCATGGCCCCGCTGTGGTTGGCGTTGCCACGGTAGAACGGCACGCTGCTGATCTCGACTCGCTGCGGCAAGCCTTTGAGATTGCCGGGCGGTGCGCTGGCACAGCCGGCCAGGGTGGCAGCCAGCAGACAGGCAGCCAGTAGCCGCCGGGGGGCAGCCTTGAAGGAATGTTGCTCCATGGGCACTCGCTTGTTCCAACGCCAGGCAGGCAGCGCCCGGCTCTGGCCACCGATCATAGGTCCGACAGCGGCGCGGGTATAGTCCGACAGCGCCTTGGAGCGAATCGGCACTAGAGATTGACCATTGTTCGATGGAACGTCACAGGCGAAGGGCTAGACTAAAGCAGTGTCTGGAAGGTAAACGCGGGCCAATCAAGCGCTTGCCGTAGAGATGGAGGCACAGATGAGCCTGACCATGGCAATTCTCATGCTGGTAGGCATGTGGCTGAGCGTCGCAGCCGCCATGCTGTGGGGTGTACTGCGTATCGTGCGGCGTCACGCACACCATCACCACTTGCCACCGCAGGCCCCGCCCAGGCCACAGCCGGTAAGACGGGCGCGGCGGCATGCGGGGGTGAACTGACCTCAGGATTTCCTGAAGCCCACTCGCAGACAAGCCCGCTGCACAGGTATTTCGCGATGCCAGCGCGGCTCGAAGTACCTGTGAAAGCGGGCTTGTTCACGAATGGGGGCGCAAAGCGCCCCTTTTTTGCATCAGCCTTCAGCCGCCTCACGCTTCAGACGCGCCCGGCGGGCCAGAATGTTGAGGACCTCGATAGCCGTCGAGAACGCCATGGCCGCATACACATAGCCCTTGGGTACATGGGCGCCAAAGCCCTCGGCGATCAGCGTCATGCCGATCATGATGAGGAAGCCCAGCGCCAGCATCACCACGGTCGGGTTGTCGTTGATGAAATTGGCCAGCGGGTCGGCTGCCACCATCATCACGATCACAGCCGTGATAACGGCGATAATCATGATGGGCAGATGCTCGGTCATGCCCACGGCGGTGATGATGCTGTCTACCGAGAAAACGATGTCCAGCAACAGGATCTGGAAGATCGCCGCAGCAAAGCCCAGGGTAACCGTGGAGGAGACTTTGGCTTCCTCCTTGGCGCCATGCGGGTCGACGTTTTCGTGAATTTCCTTGGTCGCCTTCCACAGCAGGAACAGACCACCGGCAATCAGGATCACATCCTTCCACGAGAAGGCGTTGCCGAACACTTCGAACACTGGGTCGGTCAACTGGACGATCCAGGCCACGGTGCTGAGCAAGGCCAGTCGCATGACCAAGGCCATGCTGATCCCGATACGTCGCGCCTTGGAGCGGTACTCCACCGGCAGTTTGTTGGTCAGGATCGAGATGAAGATCAGGTTGTCGATGCCCAGTACAACTTCCATGGCCACCAGCGTAGCCAGGGCAACCCAGGCGGTAGGGCTAGCGGCGAGTTCCAGCAAATATTCCATTGTTCAAATCCTGCAGCGGCGGTTGGGGTCAGATTTCCTGGGTTTCTTCTTTCTTCTCGGCATCCTTGGGCTTCTGCCCTTCGCTGCCTATGGCTTCGCTCAGCGCCTGCTGGGCAGCCTTGTTGGTGTCGTCGATAGCCTGCTTGGCCGACTGCGCCGCCTGATCGAGCATCTGCTGTGCGGATTTCTCGGCCTGGTCGCAGCCTGCCAGGGTGAACAGGGCCAAAGCCAGCACCAACGGGGTGCCAATGGATTTGAATTGCAGCATGGTGTCCTCGCTTAAAATAACCCGGCGGCGCATGGCGCCTGATAGCCGTGCATTCTAGAGACGGCAATAGTTCAGGAAAATTCGTATTTTCATGGCATATACTTCGGTTTTTACGAATCGGAACGACCGACGGTGCTTAACTATCGCCAGCTGCATTACTTCTGGGCCGTGGCCAAGACGGGCAGCATCACCCGCGCCAGCCAACAGCTGAACCTCACACCGCAAACCATCAGCGGGCAGATCACCTTGTTCGAGCAAACCTACGGCCTGGAACTGTTCCAGCGCGCCGGCCGGCAGCTGGAACTGACCGAAACCGGCCGCCAGACCCTGGTGTACGCAGAGCAGATGTTTCAGATCGGCAGCGAGCTTGAGGCCATGCTGCGCGCCGGCCCGCAGGAGCAGATCCTGTTCCGTGTGGGGGTGGCTGACGTAGTGCCAAAATCCATTGTCTACCGCCTGCTGGCACCGACCATGGACCTGGAGGAGGTGCTGCGCATCAACTGCCGCGAAGACAAACTTGAGCGGTTACTGGCAGACCTGGCCATCCAGCGCCTGGACCTGGTGATTTCCGACAGCCCCATGCCTAACCACCTGGACATCAAGTGCTACAGCCAGAAGCTGGGCGAGTGCGGGCTGAGCTTCTTCGCCACCCCGGCGCTGGTACAACGGCTGGACGGTCCTTTTCCAGCTTGTCTGCAGGATGCTCCACTGCTTGTTCCCGGTCAGGAGACCGTGGTACGCAGCCGGCTGCTGCGGTGGCTGGGCGAGCAGCAGGTGCAGCCACGGATCGTGGGGGAATTCGATGACAGTGCCTTGATGCAAGCGTTCGGGCAGTCGGGCAGCGGCATTTTCGTTGCTCCCAGCGTAATCGCCGAGGAGGTGTGCCGTCAGTACGGCGTGCAACTGATCGGGCAGACCGAGGCCGTGCACGAGTCGTTCTACGCCATTTCGGTGGAGCGCAAGGTCAAGCACCCTGGGATCGTGGCGATTACCGAAGGGGCGAGGCGGGAATTGTTTCACTGGTAGCCGTAAAAGCCTGATTGACTACGAGCACGGGCCGGCATGCGCTATAGGTGCTCTATGGTAAAGTCCGCCCTTTCCAGATTCCGAGATACCGCTGCACATGACCCCTTTTCTCCGCCTCCTCAACCGCACCAGCCTGGTGACCCAGATCGTCATCGGCCTGCTCGCCGGTATCGCCCTCGCCCTGCTGGCACCTGCCATCGCCCGTGACCTGGCCTTTCTTGGCAAGGTGTTCGTCAGTGCCCTGAAGGCGGTTGCGCCCGTGCTGGTGTTCATTCTGGTCATGGCTTCGGTCGCCAACCATCGTCACGGCCAGGAAGTCCACATTCGCCCGATCCTCTGGCTGTACCTGCTGGGCACCTTTGCCGCTGCAGTGGTGGCCGTGGTTGCCAGCATGCTGTTCCCCTCGCACCTGGCGCTAAGCGCCAGCGAAGCCACGCTGAGCGCGCCAGGCGGCATCGCCGAGGTGATGCAGAACCTGTTGCTGAGTGCGGTAGACAACCCGGTCAATGCCCTGCTCAATGCCAACTTCATCGGCGTGCTGACCTGGGCCATCGGCTTGGGCGTGGCCCTGCGCCATGCCGGTGAAACCACCCGAACCGTGGTCGCAGACCTGTCCAATGGCGTCACCCTGATCGTGCGCATGGTCATCCGCTTCGCCCCGCTGGGTATCTTTGGCCTGGTCAGCTCCACCCTGGCACAGTCGGGCCTGGACGCCCTGCTCGGCTACCTGCACCTGCTGGCGGTACTGATCGGCTGCATGCTGTTCGTGGCACTGGTGATGAACCCGCTGATCGTGTTCTGGAAGATCCGCCGCAACCCCTACCCACTGACACTGCTGTGCCTGCGTGAAAGCGGCATTACTGCGTTCTTCACCCGCAGCTCGGCCGCCAACATCCCGGTCAACCTGGCATTGTCGGAACGCCTTGGCCTGCATAAAGACACTTACTCGGTGTCGATCCCGCTGGGCGCGACCATCAACATGGCCGGTGCGGCAACCACCATTACCGTGCTGACCCTGGCCGCAGTGCATACCCTGGGTATCCAGGTGGACCTGCCCACTGCCGTGCTGCTCAGCGTGGTGGCGGCGGTGTGCGCCTGCGGCGCCTCGGGCGTGGCCGGGGGGTCGCTGCTGCTGATTCCGCTGGCGTGCAGCCTGTTTGGCATCCCAAGCGAAATAGCCATGCAAGTAGTGGCGGTGGGCTTCATCATTGGCGTGTTACAGGATTCGGCCGAAACGGCGCTGAATTCTTCGACCGATGTGCTGTTCACTGCAGCGGCGTGTCAGGCTGAAGAGCAGCGTAACGGCTAAGCGCGCCGGGGCCGCATTGCGGCCCCAATTGCCTTACGCGGTGGCATTACCTACCCTAGTGGCCTTTCCCCAGCCACGAGACAGGGCCATGTCAGAACACGAAACCGCAGGTGAAGGCCGCTTCAACAGCATCGAAATCCGCGTTCTCGGCTCGCTGATCGAAAAGCAGGCCACCAGCCCGGAAAGCTACCCGCTGACCCTCAATGCCCTGGTCCTGGCCTGCAACCAGAAGACCAGCCGCGAGCCGGTGATGAACCTCACCCAAGGCCAGGTCGGCCAGGCGCTGCGCGCCCTCGAAGGTCAGGGCATGACCCGCCTGCAGATGGGCAGCCGTGCCGACCGCTGGGAACATCGGGTAGACAAGGCACTGGAGCTGGTGCCAGCACAGTTGGTGCTGATGGGCCTGATGTTCCTGCGGGGCCCGCAAACCCTCAACGAACTGCTGACCCGTAGCAACCGCCTGCACGACTTTGACGACACCGAGCAGATCCAGCATCAGCTGGAGCGCCTGATCTCGCGGGACCTGGCTTTGCACCTGCCACGTCAGGCCGGCCAGCGTGAAGACCGCTACACCCATGCCTTGGGCGACCCGGCGGAAATCGAGGCGATTCTCGCTGCACGCCAACAGGAAGGCGGCGCTCGCAACAGTGGCGGCAGTGTGTCAGAAGACCGCATCGAAGCCCTCGAAGCCCGCATTGCGGCGCTGGAAGCGCGCCTGGCCGAGCTGGAAGGCTGAGCCGTCACGGCTCGGGGTCGGGGAAATTGCGGCAGCTCTTGCGCTCGGCCAGCTCCCGGTCAGTGGGGCGCTGGTCGACGAACACAGCGCGACCGTCGGCGTAGATTTCCAGGTAGCCCCAGTGCAGGTCCTGCTCTTGCTCCCCGGGCTTCGGGGGGACTAGCCACCAGGGTTCGCGGCTGATCAGGGTCATGCGGGGGATTCCTGAGGGGTTTACGTGTAAGCATAGACACCTTCAGGTTGATGCTTTGCTTGTACCGGCCCTTTCGCGGGTGAACCCGCTCCTACAGCGGTCTGTGTCCAACTCCCGATGTGTGTCCACCACCAATCTGTGTAGGAGCGGGTTTACCCGCGAATACGGTCGCAGCGGCAACGGTGAACGGCGGGTGGAAATTGGCCAGCAGGGCCGGCCTCTTCGCGGGTAAACCCGCTCCTACGGGGATCTTCACAGTTTCAACAACTGCGCAGTCCTGCGAGAGCGGCTTTAGCCGCGAAAGGGCCGGTACAGGCTTACGCCGGCGCCGAAGTCCGAATCAGGTGGTCAAAGGCCGCCAGCGATGCCTTGGCCCCCTCACCCACCGCAATGACGATCTGCTTGTACGGCACGGTAGTCACGTCACCTGCGGCAAACACTCCCGGAATGCTGGTCTGGCCCTTGGCGTCGACAATGATTTCGCCACGCGGCGACAGCTCGACGGTGCCCTTCAGCCAGTCAGTGTTGGGCAGCAGGCCAATCTGCACGAAGATGCCTTCCAGTGCCACTTCGTGCTGTTCATCCGTGGTGCGGTCCTTGTAGCGCAGGCCAGTCACCTTCTCGCCATTGCCCAGCACCTCGGTGGTCAGCGCGCTGGTGATCACGTTGACGTTCGGCAGGCTGCGCAGCTTGCGTTGCAACACCGCATCGGCACGCAACTGGCTGTCGAACTCGATCAGCGTCACCTGGGCGACGATACCAGCCAGGTCGATGGCCGCTTCCACACCCGAGTTGCCGCCGCCAATCACCGCCACGCGTTTACCCTTGAACAGCGGGCCGTCACAGTGCGGGCAGTAGGCCACGCCGCGGCCGCGGTACTCCTGCTCACCTGGCACGTTCATTTCGCGCCAGCGGGCGCCGGTGGCCAGGATTACAGTCTTGGCCTTCAGCGAAGCGCCCCCCGCCAGACGCACTTCGTGCAGACCGCCCTCGGCAGCGGGAATCAGCGCTTCACCGCGCTGCAGGTTCATGATGTCGACGTCGTACTGCTTGACGTGCTCTTCCAGCGCCGTGGCCAGCTTCGGTCCTTCGGTTTCCTGCACCGAGATGAAGTTCTCGATGGCCAGTGTATCGAGCACCTGGCCGCCGAAGCGCTCGGCAGCAACACCGGTGCGGATGCCCTTGCGGGCAGCGTAGATGGCAGCAGCGGCGCCAGCGGGGCCACCGCCGACAACCAGCACGTCAAAGGCATCCTTGGCGTTGATCTTCTCGGCCTGGCGGGCGCCGGCGTTGGTGTCGATCTTGCCAATGATTTCTTCCAGGCCCATACGGCCCTGACCAAACACTTCACCGTTCAGGTAGATACTCGGTACCGCCATGATCTTGCGCGATTCCACTTCGTCCTGGAACAGCGCACCGTCGATAGCCACATGACGCACGTTGGGGTTGAGTACCGCCATCAGGTTCAACGCCTGGACCACGTCCGGGCAGTTCTGGCACGACAGCGAGAAGTAGGTTTCGAAGCTGAATTCGCCTTCCAGGGCCTGGATCTGCTCGATCACTTCGGCACTGGCCTTTGACGGATGGCCGCCGACTTGCAGCAGCGCCAGCACCAACGAGGTGAACTCGTGGCCCATGGGTATGCCGGCGAAGCGCAGGCTGATATCGGCACCCGGGCGGTTCAGCGAGAACGAAGGGCGACGGGCATCGGTACCGTCCGCGCTGAAGGTAATGAGGTTCGACAGGCCGGCAATTTCCACCAGCAGGTCGTGCAATTCGCGGGACTTCGCGCCGTCGTCGAGGGAGGCAACGATCTCGATCGGCTGGGTGACCCGCTCCAGGTAGGTTTTCAGTTGCGATTTAAGCGTGGCGTCCAACATACGGGCGATTCCTTTTTCAAAACTCGGATACAAAAACGCCCAGGCAAGGTCGCCCGGGCGTTTGACGGGGCGGTAGGTATTTCAGCTTTGGCGGCTGCTTACCGCCCGCGCTGTGGGCATGACCTTAGATCTTGCCTACGAGGTCCAGCGACGGCGCCAGAGTGGCTTCGCCTTCTTTCCACTTGGCCGGGCACACTTCGCCTGGGTGAGCGGCAACGTACTGGGCAGCCTTGACCTTGCGCAGCAGTTCGGCAGCATCACGGCCTACGCCACCGTCGTTCAGCTCGACGATCTTGATCTGGCCGTCCGGGTTGATCACGAAGGTACCGCGGTCGGCCAGGCCGGCTTCTTCGATCAGCACGTCGAAGTTGCGCGAAATGACGTGAGTCGGGTCACCGATCAGCGGGTATTGGATCTTGCCGATGGTGTCGGAAGTGTCGTGCCAGGCTTTGTGAGTGAAGTGGGTATCGGTGGAAACACCGTAAATTTCCACGCCCAGCTTCTGGAACTCGGCGTAGTTGTCAGCAAGGTCACCCAGCTCGGTCGGGCAAACGAAGGTGAAGTCGGCCGGGTAGAAGAACACGACAGACCACTTGCCTTTCAGATCGGCTTCGCTGACCTGAACGAACTCGCCTTTGTGGTAGGCGGTGGCGTTGAAGGGTTTGACCTGGCTGTTGATGATTGGCATGAGAGACGCTCCTTCATGGGGTTGGAATCAGTTGATGGATAGAATCCTAACTAATCATCCCGCTGAAGGCTCATTGGCAAAGCTCATGCTTTCGATTGGTTTTGGCTATAACCGGAGTTATTTAATAGAAGGGAAAGGGCTGAGCAAAGGATTGCGGGCTTGAGCGCTGCACTGGCAAAGAAATGTAACAGCTACCCATTCGGCACCACTGGCAAACGGGTCTAGGCTCAAGCTCATGTGATACCGGGCCCCTCTGACGGCTGCCAAGCCGCCATGTCGGATCACTGTTGCCATGCAACGTCGACATTCAAGGAGGGGCTCATGACAGCTCTGCAAGCATTCCTCACAACACCTGTCCTCGGTACCAGCGCCTGGTTGTGGCTGGTGTTCATGGCCATCGTCATCGGTTTGCTGGTGCTCGACCTGGGCGTGCTGCACCGCCACGACCGGGAAATTGAAATGCGCGAGAGCCTGCTGCTGTATTCGGGCTATTTCAGTGTCGGTGTGCTGTTCGGCGCGGGGGTCTGGTACCAGTTGGGTGCGCAGTCTGCGCTGGAGTTCTACACCGGCTTCCTGGTCGAACAGTCGCTGTCGATGGACAACGTGTTCGTCATGGCGATGATCTTCAGCTACTTCGCCATCCCCCGTCGCTACCAGCACCGCGTGCTGTTCTGGGGCATCCTGGGCGTGGTGTTCCTGCGGGCCATCATGATCGGCGTGGGCGCGGCGCTGGTACAGAACTTTGCCTGGGTGCTGTACATCTTCGGTGCCTTCCTGCTGTTTACCGGGGTGAAGATGGCGCTGTCGAAGGAAGACAGCCGCCCGGACCTGGCCAACAACCCGATCCTCAAGTTCGTGCGGCGGCACATGCGGGTTACCGACCAGATCCATGGCTCGCACTTCTTCGTACGCCAGACCCCGCCCGGGCACAGCAAGGCGCTGCGTTATGCCACCCCGCTGTTTCTGGCGCTGGTACTGATCGAACTGGCCGACCTGGTGTTTGCCGTCGACAGCGTGCCGGCGATCTTCGCCATCACCCAGGACCCGTTCATCGTCTACACCTCCAACATCTTCGCCATCCTCGGCCTGCGCTCGCTGTATTTCGCGCTGGCGGCGCTGATGCACCGGTTCGTTTACCTCAAGTACGCACTGGCGCTGGTGTTGATCTTCATTGGCTGCAAGATTTTCTACCACGGCATGGTGGGCAAGGTGCCGGCGCTGCTGTCGTTGGGCGTGACATTCGGGTTGTTGCTGGGTGGGGTGGTGATTTCGTTGATCAAGACGCGGGGGCAAAAAAAGGATGACAGTATGGATGGGCACCAGCCCCACGCCATTGGACAAGAACCCGCGTCCAAGAGGGAAAAAGACACGCAACTAGGTGCCTGAGTGAATCACTTGCACTGGCCACGTCGCGGGCAAGCTGGGTGCCCGTGTAGGAGCGGGTTCACCCGCGAATGGGCCGGCGCAGGCTGACGCGTTCACCGCCCGCTACGCAACATCTCCACCGGCACATACTTGCCAATTTCGTATTTGCCAATCGCCGCCCGGTGCACTTCATCCGGCCCGTCAGCCAGGCGCAGGGTGCGCTGCATGGCATACATGTAGGCCAGCGGGAAATCGCCGCTTACCCCTGCCCCGCCATGTATCTGGATAGCCCGGTCGATCACGTTCAATGCCACGTTCGGCGCCACCACCTTGATCTGGGCGATCTCGCTACGGGCCACCTTGTTGCCGACGGTGTCCATCATGTAGGCCGCTTTGAGCGTCAGCAGCCGGGCCATGTCGATTTCCATGCGCGAGTCGGCGATCTTGTCGACGTTGCCGCCCAAGCGTGCCAGTGGCCGACCAAAGGCAGTACGCTCCACCGAGCGCTTGCACATCAGCTCCAGCGCGCGCTCGGCCATGCCGATCGAGCGCATGCAGTGGTGGATACGGCCTGGGCCCAGTCGGCCCTGGGCAATTTCGAAGCCGCGGCCTTCGCCAAGGATCACGTTTTCGTACGGCACCCGCACATTCTCGAAAAGGACTTCGGCATGACCATGGGGCGCATCGTCATAACCGAACACCGGCAGCGGGCGGACGATCTTCACGCCCGGCGTGTCGGTCGGCACCAGCACCATGGAATGCTGCTGGTGGCGTGGCCCTTCAGGGTCAGACAGGCCCATGAAGATCATGACCTTGCAGCGCGGGTCGCAGGCGCCGGAAGTCCACCACTTGCGGCCGTTGATCACCCACTCGTCACCGTCACGTATGGCGGTAGCAGCCATGTTGGTGGCGTCCGAGGAGGCCACGTCCGGTTCGGTCATGGCAAACGCCGAGCGGATCTCGCCACGCAGCAGCGGCTCCAGCCACTGGCATTTCTGCGCCTCGCTGCCATAGCGCACCAGCACTTCCATGTTGCCGGTGTCCGGCGCCGAGCAGTTGAACGGCTCCGGCCCGAGCAACGAGCGGCCCATGATTTCTGCCAGCGGTGCGTACTCCAGGTTGCTCAGGCCGGCGCCGTATTCCGACTCTGGCAAGAACAGGTTCCACAGCCCTTCGGCGCGGGCCTTGGCCTTGAGCTCCTCCATGATTGCAGTGGGCTGCCAGCGGTCACCTTCGGCGACCTGGCGCTCGAACACGGCTTCGGCAGGGTAGACATGGGCGTCCATGAACGCAGTGACACGCTCACGCAGTGCCTGGACCTTGGGTGAATAGGCGAAATCCATCAGGGCTACCTTCACAGTTCGGAGTACTTGGGGCAGAGCCTAGAGCAGCATTGCTCCATCCACCTAGTCTATTTTCCGCGTGTATAAACATTCATAACCGATATATGATCGACCGATAATTCCAACAAAGAGCGGCGCCCATGAACCTCACCAAGGTCGACCTCAACCTGTTCATCGTGTTCGATGCGATCTACACCGAAGCCAACCTGACCCGCGCCGGGCAGATCGTCGGCATTACCCAGCCGGCAGTATCCAATGCCCTGTCGCGCCTGCGCGAAACCTTCAATGACCCGCTGTTCGTGCGCACCGCGCAAGGCATGGTGCCCACACCCATGGCGCAGAACATCATCGGTCCGGTGCGCAACGCCCTGGCGCTGCTGCGGACCTCGGTGCAGGAAAGCCGCACGTTCAACCCGCAGCAGGCCAACAAGACCTTCCGCATCAGCATGACCGACCTGACCGAGGCGGTCATCTTGCCGCCGCTGTTCCAGCGCCTGCGCCGCCTGGCACCGGCGGTAATGATCGAGAGCTTCCTGTGCAAGCGCCGCGAGACCACCAAGGAACTCGCCGCCGGCCGCCTGGACTTTGCCATCGACGCGCCACTGAACACCGATCCGCAGGTGCGCCACATCAAACTGATGCAGGACCGCTATGTCTGCGCCCTGCGCCAGGGCCACCCGCTGGCCGACAGCAAGCTGACCCTCGACAGCTACCTGGGCATGACCCATATCCATATCTCCAGCCGGCGCAACGGCCTGGGTTACGTCGACCTGGCGCTGGGCAAGATGGGGGTTCAACGCAAGGTCGCTCTGCGTTCGCAACACTACCTCATGGCATCCCAGGTGTTGCAGCAGACCGATATGGCGATGACGGTTCCCGAGCGCTTCGCACGTCGCCATCAGTTGCGTTATCAGGCGCTGCCGGTGGAGGTGCCTGCACTGGAAACGCACCTGTACTGGCATGAAAGCACCGACCAGGACCCGGCCAACCGCTGGATGCGCGAGCAGATCACCGAATTGTGCGAGCGCGTGGTGGCCGAGGAAGAGAAGGCGCTGGAGCCCGCCTGAAAAGGCTGGTGCGGAGCCATTCATGGCTCCTCACCAAAGAAAGTAGAAAATTCCCATAAATTTATTCAGTAGAGATTTTTTTTCTACAAGAATCGAGAATCGAACAAGGGAAGGGAAAAATATCTCGCTGCTGGCGGGTACGCTTACGTCAATGATTAACGATTTCACGGCCACTGACACGGACCCGCCCCAATGCCTAGCGCCCCACTCTACTTCGATTACGCCGCCACAACCCCGGTCGACGACCGGGTCATCGAAACCATGCTCGCCTGCCTGGGAAACCAGGCCAACTTCGGCAATCCGGCGTCCAGCGGCCACGCCTACGGCCAAGCTGCACGTCACACCGTGGAACAGGCCCGTCAGCAAGTAGCCGAGTGCGTCGGTGCGCAATCCGAGCAACTGGTGTGGACCTCGGGCGCAACCGAGTCCAACAACCTGGCGCTCAAGGGTATTGCCCAAGGCATCGGCCAGCCCGGACACCTGATCACCAGCCAGCTGGAACACAAGGCCGTGCTTGACACCGTGGCCGAACTGGAACGCCAGGGCTGGGCCGTTACGCGCCTGGCAGCGGATGCCGACGGCCTGATCCAGCCTACAAGCGTACAGGCAGCGTTGCGCGCTGACACCCGCCTGGTATCGCTGATGGCGGTCAACAACGAACTGGGTACGGTCACCGACTTTGCCGCGATCGGCGAGCAGGTGCGTGCCCACGGTGCCCTGCTGCACGTGGATGCCGCGCAGGCCGTAGGCAAGCTGGTGATCGACCTGCATACGATGGCCGTGGACTTGATGTCTTTTTCGGCGCACAAGGTCTACGGGCCCAAAGGCATCGGTGCGCTGTATGTAGGGCCACGCGCCCGCGCGCTGATGCGTGCCCAGATGCACGGCGGCGGCCATGAGCAAGGCTTGCGTTCCGGCACCCTGGCGACCCATCAGATCGCTGGCATGGGCAGCGCATTTGCCTTGGCCGGCCAACCCGGCGACAGCGAGTACCAGCGCCTCGAGCAACTGGCAAGACGTCTGCGCACAGGCCTGCTCGCCATGCCCGGCATTACCCTGAACGGCTGCGCCAAGCAACGTATTCCCCATACCTTGAACCTGTGCATCGACAGCAAGGGCTTCAACAGCACGGCGCTGGCCAGCGAGCTGGCCTTGTCGACCACCTCGGCCTGCAACTCGGCGAGCAACGCTGCCTCGCATGTGCTGCTGGCACTGGGGCTGGATGAACGCCAGGCACGCAACAGTGTGCGCTTGAGCATCGGCCGTTTCAGCACCGAGGCTGACGTGGACAAGGCGCTCGAGGTGTTTGGCCGGGTGCTGGCGTCAGCATCGGCAGCACTGTGGTGACCACGCCCTAGAACAGGCGGCTGTCCGGCGTGAAATCCTCAACCAGTATTTTCGCGCTCTGCGCCTGCGGGTGCCGTGGGTTGAACAGGTAATTGGTGGTGCTGGGCATGATCGCGCTTGGCACCGGCAGCAGCAATGCCGAACAGTCATCCAGAAAGCGATTGCCCAACGTACGGGTCAACTCAGGCTGGGCGGACCAGCCGGGCTGCAAAGCGGGCAACTGCGCCTGGGAAACCGTGTCAGGCAGTTCGATGCGAAGCAAGCGCATGGTGGTAGGGAAATCCTCCGGGTCGATCTCCAGATGCACTAACACTTCCAGCATCGCCCCGGGAGGGCTGGTGGCGGCATACACCACCGGCCGACCCGCCTGGTGCCAGCGGCCACTTACACGCAAGCCCCCCGTACCGCTCAAGTCTGCATAGGCGCTGATTCGCCACAAAATCACAGGCCATAGCCCTCGGCAATCTGCAGCAGCATTTCTTCGACCTGAGTGGTGCCTTGCTGGGTGGTGAGCATCTGCATCGGCGTCAGCCCCGAGAAGCGTTCCTTGGGCTTGGACAGCCAGCGCTTGGCCTTGCCCGCTTCACCGAACACGGCCTCGGCCATGGCGGTGATGTGGGCCGAGCGGAACAGCCGGTCGCTCTCATCCACGGTCAGCGGTTGGTCACGCTCGATACGGGATTTGAGCGTGCGCAGCGGGATGATCTGGTCGCGCTCCACCGGCGTGAGCACACCGCGTTCGGTCAGTTTCACCAACCAGGTGGCGGCAAAACCATCGGTGATGCGGGTGTGAATTTCGAAGTCGCTGGCAAGCTCGGGAATGTCCAGCAGCGCCTGCAGGCGCGCCCGGTACTCGTGGTAACCGTTGTCGCGAAGCACTTCGGCAAGCATGGCACGCTCCTTTTCGGTATTTGCCGATAAGTATGCGGTATATGCCGGGTCATTGCCAGTTTGCCGGGGCGGGCAATCGAAGCCAGGGCTTTGCCAGATTGACCGCCAGCATTGCCAGGACCGCAAAGCGGCCCCGGAAACCTCACAGGAAGGTGAACACTTGCGATGCCGGCAACCGCGACTTGTTCAGCCCGGCATTGAAGTCCGCCTCGCTGCGGTAACCCAGGCTCAGGATCACCACACTGGTGAACCCACGCTCACGCAAGCCCAGTTCGGCATCGAGGACCTTGCTGTCGAAGCCCTCGATCGGCGTGGCATCCAGCCCATGCGCTGCCGCACCCAGCAAGGCAGTACCCAACGCCAGGTAGGTCTGCTTTTCCATCCAGTGCTGCACATCCTTCTGGTCGAAGCGGTGCAGGTTGACGTAGTGACGGCGGCTCTGGTTTTGCCCGGCGCGCGCTTGCTCATCACGGAAACGGCCATCGGCAGCCTCTTGATCGAGCACGGCGCTCAGGTGTTCTTCAGTCATTTCGGTACGGGTGCAGAACACGATCACATGCGAGGCATCGAGAAGCTTCTGCGTGTTGTAGGCATAACCCTCCGCCGTGCTCTTGGCCAGGCGGGCCTTGCCTTCGGCCGTGTCGGCGACGATGAAATGCCAGGGCTGGGAATTGACCGACGACGGGCTGTGGCGCAGTTGTTCGAGCAGGGCGTCGACAGTGGCTTGGGGAATGCGGCGTGAGGCATCGTAAGCTTTGGTAGTGTAACGGCGCTTGGCCAGCGATACGGTATCCATGCGACAACTCCGGAATGAACAGTGGATGTGCCGCGCATCTTATCTTTCCAGCAAAAAAGAAAAAGCGGCACAATGTAACAACACTTTCATCCCTGGAATGAAAATGCTGCGCATCACCGACCTCGAACTGTTTGCCCGCAGCAGCGTGCTGGGCAGCTTCACTGCCGCCGCCCATGAAGCAGGCCTGCTGCCGGGCCAGGTGGCTGCCGCGATCAAACGCCTGGAACGCGACCTGGATGTACGCCTGTTCGCCCGCACCACCCGCAGCCTGCGCCTGACCGCCGAGGGCGAGCGCTACCTGCCAACCGCGCTGAATGTGCTGGAAAGCCTGCGCCAGGGCCATGAAGATCTGCATGGCAACCCCAATAGCCTGCGCGGCACTCTGCAGGTGTCGGCCCCTTCCGACATGGGCCGCAACATGCTGCTGCCCTGGCTCAGCGCTTTCCGCCGCGACCACCCGGCATTGCAACTGCGCTTCTTCCTGTCCGACCAGATGGCCGACCTCAACCGCGACCCTGTGGATGTGGCCATCCGCTATGGCCTCAATCAGGATGCCAACTACATCGCCCTGCCGCTGGCCGAATGGAACCGCCGAGTGCTGGTGGCCTCGCCCGACTACCTGGCCCGCCACGGCCGCCCACTCACCCCCGACGCGCTGCAACAGCATGCCTGCCTGCTCTACATGCAGCACAGCCGGGTGTACGACAAGTGGCAGTTGGGTAATCGCACCGTGCAGGTGCGTGGGCCGCTGGTCAGTGACGATGCCGACGTCATCCGCCGCCTGGCCATCCAGGGGGAAGGTATCGTCTACAAGTCGTGGCTGGATGTCAGCGCCAATATTGCGGCCGGGGAACTGGAAATCGTCCTGCCCGAATTGCTCGGCGAGTCTACCCCGCTCACGTTGGTTTGCCCTCATCGCAAGCAACTCACGCCTGCCGTGACGCAATTGCACCTGTGGCTACGCGAACGCTTCGAGGCCCTGCGCGCCCGGGCACTGACCAACGGCTGCACAATCGTTCCAGACTGAGCCGGGGGCGTTGCGCTAAGGTAGCGATTTACCCCACGGTACACGTCCATGAGCAACTGGATCGACTTCAAACAAGACGCCGACACCGGCATCGAGTCGGTCCGGGCGCATTTTGTCGGGCATGCCTATGACCCCCACTGGCACGACAGCTTCCTGGTCGGCGTGACCGAGCAGGGCGTGCAGCAGTTCAACTGCCGCCGGGTGCGCCACCGCAGCACGCCGGGGCAGGTGTTTTTACTTGAGCCTGGCGACATCCACGATGGCCTGGCGCCCACCGAAGAAGGCTTCACCTATTCGACGCTGTACCTGGAGCCCGCCTGGCTCGACCAACAGCTGCGCGCGCTGTACGAGCACGCGCCAGGCGACAGCCTGCCCAGCTTTGCCGACACCCTGTGCCATGACGAACGTCTGGCGCGGGCCACCGCCCAGGCCTTCCAGGCCGTGCATGATCAGGACTTGCGCATCGTCAGGCAAACGGCCATGGACGATTTACTGGCCTGCCTGACCCGTCACCTGCACTGGCGCCGCCGCATCAATCCCGACCCGCGCCTGCCGCTGACCGCACAGCGTGCGCGGGACTTCCTGCACGCCAACCTGGAGCGCGACATCGGCCTGGAAGACCTGGCCCAGGCCTGCGGCATCGACCGCTTTCGCCTGACCCGTGCGTTCAAGGCAGCGTTCGGCATTGCACCCCATGCCTACCTGATCCAGCTGCGCCTGGCCCGCGCGCGGCGCCTGCTTGCCCAAGGTCAGACACCTGCTGAAGTGGCCGTGGCGTTGGGCTTTGCCGACCAGAGCCACCTGGGGCGCTGGTTCCGCCGCGCCTACCAGTTAACCCCGGCTGACTACCGCAGGCGCTGCTCAAACCTTCCAGACTGAGTGCCGGCACGCAGCGAGCATGGTGCTCCGCGTTTACGGAGCCCTGAACCATGTCGCAGTCGTTGTTGCCCTTCATTCTGTTCGCCCTGGTGTCCAGCATCAGCCCGGGGCCGACCAACCTGTTGATCCTGGCCCATGGCGCCCGCCGGGGCCTGCGCGCAAGCCTGGCGCCGATCGTGGCGGCGTGTGGCGCGGCAGCAGCCATTGTGCTGCTCGTCGGGCTGGGGCTGGGCGAACTGCTGCTGCGTCACCCCTTGGCGCAACAGCTGATGAGCTGGGCCGGGGTGCTGTGGCTGACCAGCCTGGCGTGGAAGATGCTGCGCAGTGCCGCCACCCCGCTCCACACGACCACGGCGCCAGGCTTCAGTGCGCTCAGCGCGGCCTCGTTGCAGGTGGTGAACCCCAAGGTGTGGTTGATGGCCGTGGCGGTGGTCGGGGTATTTGCCGCGCCGTCGTTGCCAGTGTGGCAGTTGGCGCTGGTGTTTTGGCTGATCGCTCTACCGAGCATGACCGCATGGGCGGTGTTGGGGGTGGGGAGCGCCCGGTGGCTGCAGGCACCGGGGCGGTTGCGGGTGTTCAATCAGGTGTTGGCGGGGGTTTTGTTGATATCGGCATGGGCTGCAGTATTGGCCTGAGTCTCTGCTTGACCGGCAAGGGGCGGCCTCGGCTCAAGGTGCCAACGCCTCGCGAAAACGCCGGGTACTGGCAACGGCCAGTACCAGCCCGACCACTGCCACGCTGCCGCCCACCAGGCCGATATCCGCCACGTTCATCTGGCTGCTGACGATACTGCCCAGCAGCGCACCACCGCCAATGCCGATGTTGTAGATACCCGAGAACAGCGCCATGGCCACATCGGTGGCGTCGGACGCCAGCTTCAGGGTCCTGGACTGCAGCGCCAGGCTGAAGCTGAGAATCGCCACGCCCCAGAACATGCTCAGCACTGCGAACGCATAGAAATTGCCCGACAGCGGCAACATCAGCAACAGGCACGCGGCGAGTACTCCGATCGAACCCACCAGGAAGCCATGCGGGAAGCGATCGCTGTAGCGGCTGAACAACAACGAACCAAAAACCCCGGCGCCGCCGAACAACAGCAGCAACAGCGTGGTACGGTCGCCGCCGATCTGCGCCACGTGCAGGGCGAATGGCTCGATATAGCTGTAGGCCGTGAACTGCGCGGTAATGACCAGCGTCACCAGCAAGTAGGTAATGACCAGTGCCGGGCGCTTGAACAGGACCGGCAGGCTGCGCAACGAACCGGAGTTCTGGCTGGGCAGCAGCGGCAGCGATTTCATCAGGCACAGCATGGTGGCTAGCGCTACCCCGGCAATGCTCAGGAACGTGATGCGCCAGCCCAGTGCCTCGCCCACCACACGACCCAGCGGGATGCCCAGGACCATGGCCAGGGTAGTACCGGTGGCCAGCAGGCCCAGCGCCTTGGCCTGCTGGCCCGGCGGCGCCACACGCACCGCCAGCGAGGCGGTGATGGACCAGAACACCGCATGCGCCAGGGCAATGCCGATGCGGCTGACCAGCAGCATGGCGAAACTTTGCGAAAGCCACGACAGCAAGTGGCTGACAATGAACACCAGGAACACGAACAGCAGCAGACGCCGCCGTTCGATGTTGCGGGTCAGCAACATCATGGGCAACGAGGCCAGCGCCACGATCCAGGCATAGATGGTCAGCATCAGGCCGACTTGGGCAGTGCTCATGTCGAAGCTGCGGCCAATGTCACTGAGCAGCGCCACCGGGACGAACTCGGTGGTGTTGAAAATGAAGGCCGCCAAGGCCAGGGCGATGACGCTCAGCCAGCTGCCGCTGCCTGTTGTGGGCGGCAGGTGCGTGGGTATGGGTTCGTTCATGGGTGGAAACTGCTTCTCCGCAGGCAACGCAACAAATCGCACGCCAGCGACCCGCTTGCCGGGGTGCCAACGTACGTTTTGTTATGGATAGGAATGCCCGGCATGGTACGCGTCAAGCGGGGGCCTCACAACCGCAGCACAGGCAGAAGGAGTACCATGCGCACTTTGTATGAAACGCGTGTGCAACAAGGAGCCCGATCCGCTCATGGACAAGCAGCCCCCCCAGCAGCAGTGGCAGCAGGCAGTTACCGCCTATGCCCAGGCCGTCAACGACTATGTCGCGCAGGGCCGTGCGCACGGCTGGGACAACCTCGAAGAGCCGCAGGCACCCACCACCAAACACCTGCTCGACGCGTGGCTGGCAGCCCTGCAGGCAGCCAACCGCCCTGACATCGACGAACAGCAGCGCCAGGCATTCCGCGACGCCTGGCCACCGGCGCACCACCCCCTGATACCGTTGCTCGAAGACCACGGCCAAGGCATCTGCAATGTCCTGCTGTTGGAAGATGGCAGCCTGCTGGCGCGCATCGGCATGCCATACGACAAGGGCCAGGTGGTGCGTATCGACCACCATGGGGTAACCCCGGTCATCGGCATCGAACACTTTGGCCGCTGCCCGGCGCGGCGCTATTTCGCCCTGGCCAATGCCGAGGGCGTGCGGGTGACCGATGGCTGGGGCGGCCCGCAAGTGCAACGCCTGGCCTGGCCCACCGGGCTGGAGGGGTTACCGCCAGGTTACCCGTTCGAGCCGTTCGACCTGCCGCCCACACCGACCGCGCTGATCCCCTTCCCCGATGGCCAGCGCGTGCTGCTGGTGAGTGCCGAAGGTATCTTCGTGCTGGCCACCCAAGGTGCGACCCGCCTGCTGCCACAGCAGGCACGCGTGCTCGATGAGCTGGCCGAGGGCACCGACCCGGACGATATCAGCCTGGGGCTGAGCATGGAGCATGGTGCAGTGTCGGCGGATGGCCGGCTGATCGTCGTGGGTGAGCAAGGCAGCCGGCACCTTGTTCTGGACGAACAGCTCAAGCCGCTGGCGCACATCGGCCCGGGCAGCGAATACCCGCACTTTGCCTTGTTCAACCGCGCCGGTGACCAGTTGATCGTCAATGCCTGCCATTTCTACAGCGGTGCCACGCTGGCCGTGAGGGTGGCAGACCTGCACGGGCTGGATACCGATTACTACAGCCAGGACCCGCGTACCCCGCTGGTGCAGGATGGCGCAAGGGTGTATGCAGGGGTTGCGCGCGATGGCGAGTACATTGTGGGTGATGCCTATGGCTACCTGCGGGCGTTTGGCGAAAAGGGTACGGAGCACTGGCAGCACTACCTGGGATCGACCATCAGTGCGATGGATATCAGCGCCGACGGGCAAACGCTGGTGGCGGCGAGCCATGCGGGGGTTATTTCGGTGATTGCGCTGGATAGCGGGCGGCCCGAGTGGCAGATCGGTACCGGCGCGCACGGCGAGGTGCGGCGATGGTTGTTCTGGAAGGGCTGGGACAAGCCGATGGCCTGGTAAAACGGCTGCATCGTTGCTGCCTGTGCCTCCCCCACCGCAAGCAAGCCCTACATCACCCCTGTGCAGGAGCGGGCTTGCCCGCGAAGATGCCCGTACAGGCAACCGATCAATCAGCCTTGTAACGTGGCCATGTCGATCACGAACCGGTACTTCACATCACCGGCAATCATCCGCTCATAGGCCTGGTTGATGTTGCGGATATCCAGCATCTCGATATCGCAACGGATGTCGTGCTCGGCGCAGAAGTTCAGCACTTCCTGAGTCTCGGCAATCCCCCCGATCAACGACCCCGCCAGCACCCGGCGCTTCATCACCAGGTTGGCCGCATGCAATGCCGGGTCGATCGGTTCGATCAGGCCGACCAGGATGTGCACACCGTCGAACTTCAGCGTTTCCAGGTACGGGTTGAGGTCGTGCTGCACCGGAATGGTGTCGAGCAGGAAATCGAAACGGCCGGCAGCGGCGCGCATCTGCTCGGCATCGGTGGAGACGATCACATGGTCGGCCCCTTGGCGGCGCGCTTCCTCGGCCTTGGCCTGAGAGCGCGTGAACAGGGTCACCTCCGCCCCCAGGGCCTTGGCCAGTTTGATGCCCATGTGGCCCAGGCCGCCCATGCCGAGGATGCCGATCTTGTGGCCGTGGCCAACGCCGTGGTGCTTGAGCGGCGAATAGGTGGTGATGCCGGCACACAGAATAGGTGCAGCGCTGGGCAGGTCCATGCCGGCCGGTATGCGCACCACGAAGTGCTCGCTGACCACGATGCTGCTGGAGTACCCCCCCATGGTGTTGCTGCCGTCGACCCGGTCCGGGGTGGCGTAGGTCATGGTCGGGCCTTCCAGGCAGTATTGCTCCAGGTCCTTGGCGCAGGCTTCACAGGTACGGCACGAGTCGACCATGCAGCCAACGCCCACAAGGTCACCGACGTTGTACGCGGTGACCTTGTCGCCCACCGCCGTGACCCGGCCGATGATCTCGTGGCCCGGCATCAGCGGGTACACGGCAATGCCCCATTCGTTGCGCGCCTGGTGGATGTCGGAGTGGCACACGCCGCAGTACAGGATGTCGATGGCGACGTCGTCCGGGCGCGGGCTGCGGCGTTGGAACGTCATGGGGGCCAGAGGGCTGGTGGGGGTTTGAGCGGCGTAACCGATGGCGGTATACATGCAGGGCCTCGCAGTGAAGTGAAACGATTCAGGCGACGCATTCTGCGCGCCGTTTGCCGCCTCGCCCACGGCTGATTCTCCGGCATGCATGCCTGATTCTACGAAGATGCCAACCCGTAGCTGGCGCCACGCCCTCAATCTGCGATGATCAAGGTGTCTGATTCTCTGCCCTTGGTCCACCATGCAACTGACCCGTCACGTCGATGCCAATGCGCCGCTTTGCGCACTGATCCGCAGCCTCGCCACGCGCCCAGGCTTTGTGCCCACGCACCTGCCCCAGGTGCAGGTGCTGAGCTGGGACCACTATGTGGCCAGCAGCCCGCAGATCTACGAACCAAGCCTGATGATCCTGGCCCAGGGCAGCAAACTGGCGCGCCTGGGGCCGCGTACGCTGGAGTACGGTGCAGGGCATTACCTGGTGCAGGCGTTGTCGGTGCCGTTCATGTGTGAAACCTTTGCCACCCGCGAGGCGCCGCTGTTGGGCGTGGCGGTGGGCATCGACCGTGGCGTGCTGGGCGAGTTGGTGCAGAGCATGGGCCTGGCACCGGACGCTGAAGTGCAGGCGCAAACCCCGCAATCGATGACGTCGGCGGCACTGGATGCGCCCATGCGCGAAAGCGTGGAGCGCCTGCTGCGCTGCCTGCACGACCCGCTGGACGCCAAGGTGCTGGGCCCGGCGCGGGTACGCGAAGTGCTGTACACCGCCCTGCGCGGCCCCCAGGCCGGTGTGCTGCGGGCACTGGTGGAGCAACAGGGGCACTTCGCCCGCATCGGCGCCGCCCTCGCCCATCTGCGCGAGCACTACAGTGAGCCACTGAGCGTGGAGGCACTGGCTACGCGTGCCAACATGAGCGTTTCCACCTTCCACGAACATTTCAAGCGCTGCACCGATATGGCGCCGATGCAGTACCTGAAGCGTTTGCGGCTACTCAAGGCGCAGCAGATGCTGATTGGCGAAGGCCTGGGCGTGGCACAGGCTGCGCACCGGGTGGGCTATCAGAGCACCTCGCAGTTCAGCCGCGAGTACAAGCGTCAGTTCGAACGTAGCCCGGGGGATGAACTGCCTTACCAGAGCCTGCCGGTGTAATCGCCTGACCTGAACGGCCCCTGCAGGTCAGTCCGCCAGCGGCCACTGCGCCAATGGCCAGTAAGCCCCCTTGCGCGATTCGTAGAGCGTGAAGTGTCGCGTGGTGAGGTAAAACGCCGGCGCGCTGCTGGCCTCGGGCGGCTGCCCGCGGTAATCCCTGGACAGCGTCAGGTGCGGTCGATACTCCCGCTTGGCCGCTTCCACCCCCAACGGCAGCAACGCCTGCTGCAAACCGTACACCAGTTGCAACAGGGCCGGTGGTACCTGCTGCGCCTCCAGCACCAGGGCGCTGGCCCGTTGCCACACCTGCAAACGGTCGAGCAACAGCCGCGGCGCCGAGGCTGGCAGCGCCAGTTGGTCGACCGCCGCGCAAATCGCAGGCACCTGCGCGGCGTCCACATCACCGAGGAACAGCAGCGTGACATGGAAGTTGGCAGCCGGCACCGGTTTGCCGCTGCGCAGGTTCAGCCCTCGCCGCCACTGGGCCAGGTCACGGCGCTGGGCGTCGCTGACCGGCAAGGCGAAGAACAGCCGCTTGAACGGGCTACCACTGGGACGTATATCCTGAATCATACAAACTCCCTGACATGAAACGTTTGCGCAAGACTGTAGGGTATTAAACCAATGTCGCCCCGCAGTTTCGTAACAATCAGTACAAACTACCCCCATGATTGTTTATGCTGGCGGGCTCATGCCCTGGCGCATGGCCATTCTTCGACCAGTAAACGTCCATGAAAATTGCACTCGTACTCATCTTCGTCCTCTCGATCGCCTATGTTCACCTGCGCGGTCGGGTTCGCCACAAGCTGACTCGCCAGCTGGGCGACCACTCCAGCTTCCTGGCCCCGATCAACAGCTTCCTGTACCTGTTCTCCAAACACCCGGCCAAGCCTTACCTGCCGGTCGAGGCCTTTCCAGAACTGAAACCGCTGCAGGACCACTGGCAGGAGATCCGCGAGGAAGGCCGCCAGTTGCTGCACGTCGGTGAAATCAAGAAGTCCGACAATTACGATGACGTCGGTTTCAACTCGTTCTTCAAGACCGGCTGGAAACGCTTTTACCTGAAGTGGTATGGCGAAAGCCACCCGTCGGCGATGGCCCTTTGCCCACGCACGACCGAGCTGCTGCAAGGCATCGGCACGGTCAAGGCGGCTATGTTCGCCACCCTGCCACCCGGTGCCAAGCTGGTGCGCCACCGTGACCCGTATGCCGGCTCGTACCGCTACCACCTGGGCCTGGACACACCGAATGACGACGGCTGCTACATCGACGTGGACGGCGAGAAATACGCATGGCGCGATGGTGAGGGGGTCATCTTCGACGAAACCTACATCCACTATGCGGCCAACACCACCGAGCACAACCGCATCATCCTGTTCTGCGACGTCGAACGCCCGCTCAAGTACCGCTGGGCAACTGCGTTCAACCGCTGGTTCAGCCGCAACGTGATGGCCGCTGCCGCTGCGCCCAACGACGCCAGCGACAAGACCGGTGGCATCAACCGCCTGTTCACCCGCATCTACAAGATCCGCGAGCGTGGCAAGGCGCTGAAAAAGCGCAACCGCATGCGCTACTACCTGGAAAAATGGGCAGTGGTCGCGGCGTTGGTGCTGGTGTTCATCTACATCTGAAGGCTCAACGCAGGCCACTGTACGAGTGACCTGCGTTTACCAACCAAAGTACCGCCTCACACGTGCCACTCTTCGACTAGCCTGAAAGCTCCACTCGCAACCACCCCAAGGTGAAGACGATGAGCATGATGGACTGGGACGCCTACCGTAAGCAGTTGATGGCCGGCATCGGCGATCTCAAGCAACTCTCACCCGACACCGTAGCCGGCTACATGACCGCCAGCGGTGCAGGCGCCAAAACCAACCACCTGGATGCCAAGACCCGCGAGCTGATCTCCTTGGCCGTGGCTGTGACCACCCGCTGCGACGGCTGTATCGCCGTGCATTCGCAGCAAGCCGTCAAAGAGGGTGCCAGCCGCGAGGAAATTGCCGAGGCCCTTGGCGTGGCCGTGGCCATGAACGCCGGTGCCGCGCTGGTGTACTCGGCCCGCGCGATGGACGCGGTGGGCAAGGCCAACGGTTGAGCACAAACGGCGTCGTCGCCCTTGCGCGACGACGCCGCGCCACCCAGACTGAGCGGCTCACCCCGCGCAGGAACCCGCATGATCCACATTCGCCCCATGACGCCGGACGATTTCGATCGTTTCTGGCCCACCTTCCAGGCCATTGTCCAAGCCCGTGAAACCTACGCTTTCGACCCGGCCCTGAGCTTCGAACAGGCCCGCCAGCTGTGGCTGGAGCTGCCCTTGCACACGCTGCTGGCTGAAGAAGATGGCGAGCTACTGGGTTCGTATTACCTCAAGCCCAATGCTGCCGGGCCTGGTGCGCATGTGGGCAATTGCGGCTACATGGTCTGCGCACAGGCACGCGGCCGGGGCGTGGCGCGCTTGATGTGCGAGCACTCGCAAAAGCTGGCGCGCCAGGAAGGCTTTCTGGCTTTGCAGTTCAACTCGGTGGTAGCCAGCAACGAAGTGGCCGTGGCGCTATGGCACAAGCTGGGTTTTGAAACAGTCGGCCGTTTGCCCAAGGCCTACCGTCATGCCCGCCTGGGGCTGGTGGACTGCCTGGTGATGTACAAGTGGCTGGCGGATGAGCCGGTGGTGGAGAAGCCGCCGCTGCTGATCGGGCGCAAGAACATCGAGGCACGGGTATCGCGACGCCGCGGGCGCTAGCCTGTACAGGCAAGCCTGCCTTCAAACTCACAACCTGATTTTTTCGCGACATTCACAGCACACCCACATTTGACGCCCCAGCATTTCAGTGGTCAGATGCGCGCCAGTTTCAGGTGCCCTGCGCCGCCGCGCGCAGGGTGAAACGGGAAACCGGTGCGTCGTGTTGCCCACGACAAGTCCGGTGCTGCCCCCGCAACGGTAAGCGAGCGAATCCTTCGAGATACCACTGTGCTCAAGCATGGGAAGGTGAAGGTTTCATGCCCCTCGCAAGCCCGGAGACCGGCCTGGAGCTTCATTTGGCAACCCGCGGTGGGCGGGCGCAGGCCGGAATCCGTGCGCGCGCCTGCCTGCATGGTTCGCCTTTGCGTGTTTTCCACCGGGATCCATTCATTCCTGCAGCAGTGGAACGACATGTCCCGTATGTTCAAGCTTCCCCCCCTGGCGGCCTGCCTGGCCGTCGCCCTGCCGGCGTTGGCTGATGAGCCCGAGCCGCAGCCTCTGGCCCTGCCTTCCACGGCCATCACCGACACCCTCGACAGCCGCGCCATCGACCTGGCCACGCCGACCCAGGCCGGCTCGCGCCTTGGCCTCAGCGCCCTGGAAACACCGGCCAGCACCAGCAGTATCAGCGAACGGCAGATTCAGCAGCGCAACAACCTCACGGTGCAGGATGCAGTGACCCGTTCGCCGGGCATTACCTTCGTCGGCTCACCGGGGGACGGCGGTACAGGCCTGTCTGCCCGCGGCTTTGCCGGCCACAGCTCGGTGATGACCCTGTTCGACGGCGCGCGCCTGTACACCGGTGCCGGCACCCAGACCTTCCCGGTCGACCCGTGGATGGTCGAACGCATCGAGGTGATTCGCGGCCCGGCCTCGGTACTGCATGGCGAAGGCGCCACCGGCGCGGTGATCAACGTGATCCCGAAAAAACCTTTTGCCGGCGAGGTGCGCAACCACCTGCGCCTGGGTTACGGCTCGTGGGACCGCCAGCAGCTCGGCCTGGACAGCGGCGGCAGCCTCAGCGAGCGCCTGAGCTACCGCCTGACGCTGAACCAGCAGGCCGGCAATGGCTGGGTCGACCGCACCGCTTCACGTAGCCTGGCCCTGAGTGCCGCACTGCGTTTCGATGCCAGTGACGACCTCAGCTTCACGCTGGCCCATGATCGCGGCGATGCACAACCTGCCAACTACTACGGCACCCCGCTGATCGACGGCCACTACCGCAGCAGCCTGCGCAAAAAGAACTACAACGTACAGAACGACGTGCAGCAGTACGTTGATGAATGGACCCGGCTCACGACCGACTGGGCGCTGAACGACCAGCTCAGCGCCAGCAACCAGCTGTACTACATCAAAAGCCGCCGTCACTGGCGCAACGCCGAGGACTACAGCTGGGACAGCGGGCGTCAGCAGCTGCTGCGCGGCAGCTACCTGGAGATCAAGCACAACCAGGAACAGTTCGGTGACCGCCAGACCTTCACCTTCGACCACACCCTGTTCGGCCTGGCCAGCAAGACCGTGCTCGGTGCCGAGTACAACAAGGTGCGATTCAACGTCGACAGCAATTCACCCTACAACGATGTCGGCGGCGACTATATCGACCCGTGGCAGCCACAGCCCGGCGGGTTCCATAGCGCCTCGCCGTTGCGGCCGCAAACGCTCTCGACCACCCATACCTTTGCCCTGTTTGCCGAAAACCGCCTGCAATTGAGCGATCGCCTGTCGTTGGTTACCGGCGTGCGTCGCGACCAGAACCACATCGACCGCAATAACTTGACCAACGACAGCCGCAGCGATCGTAGCCTGCAAGGTGGCAACTGGCGTGTCGGGCTGGTGTTTGCACTCAACGACGACCTGTCGTTGTACGGCCAGTACTCAACCAGCGAGGACGGGGTCAACAACCTCATCAGCCTCAGCCCCGCACAGATGCACTATGACCTGACCGAGGCGAAGCAGACCGAGGCCGGCATCAAGCAGCGCTTTTGGGAGGGGCGTGGCGAATGGACGCTTGCCGCCTACCACATCGTCAAGAAAAAACTGCTGGTCGACGACCCGATCACGCACGAGAAGCAACAAGCCGGGCAGCAGACCTCCGATGGCCTGGAAGCGACGCTGGAGCTGGCCCTGGCCCATCAGTGGCAGGTGTCGGCCAATGCATCGCTGGTACGCGCCAAGTACGACGACTTCGACGAAATGGTCGGCGGCCTGCCGCAGGACCGCGCAGGCAACCGGCCGGCCAACGTGCCACGGCGTACCGCCAACCTTTGGTTGAGCAAAGGCTTCGGCCAGCAGGTAGAGGCCGGCTTGGGGGCGCGTTATGTGGATGAGCGTTATGCCGATACCGCCAATACCCAAAGCGCCCCCGGCTACACCGTGGTCGATGCCAACATCGCCTGGCAGGTGTTGCCGGATGTGAAGTTGGGGTTGCAGTTGAACAACCTGTTCGATCGCGAGTATGTGCAGTCGGCGTTCAGCGGGCAGCAGTGGTTGATGGGGATGCCGCGGTCGTACTTCGCGACGGTGGATTACAGCTTCTGACCTGAATACCTCTTCACGGCACGGATAGCACAAAAACCGCTACCAACCCGTCACCGGCTAGTTATAAGATAACGTTTTATATGACATTCATTACTATTAGCGTTCACCCATGACAAGCGCCATCGCCACGCCCACTCTGATCACCCAGCGGCTGCAGAGCATCGACGCCCTGCGCGGCCTGGTGATCCTGTTCATGCTCCTGGACCATGTCCGCGAGACTTTCCTCCTGCACCGCCAGGTCAGCGACCCCATGGCCATCGACACCACGGAACCGGTGCTGTTCTTCAGCCGCACCCTCGCCCACCTGTGTGCGCCTGTGTTCGTCCTGCTGACCGGCCTATCGGCCTGGCTGTATGGCGAGAAGCATCAGGGCCGTGGCGACGTCTCGGCTTTCCTGTTCAAACGCGGGCTGTTCCTGGTGTTGCTGGAGTTCACCCTGGTCAACTTCGCCTGGACCTTCCAGTTGCCCCCCAGCGTGATCTACCTGCAAGTGATCTGGGCCATCGGCGTCAGCATGATCGCCCTGTCGCTGCTGGTGTGGCTGCCACGCGCCGCGCTGCTCGCCCTGGGCGCCATCATCGTCGCCGGCCACAACCTGCTCGACGGCGTGCACTTCGGCGTAGAGTCAGCCCTGCATGTGCCGTGGGCAATCCTGCATGATCGTGGCTGGCTGGCGTTTTCCGAGAACCTGCACCTGCGCACGTCGTACCCGGTGCTGCCGTGGATCGGCGTCATCGCCCTGGGCTACGGCCTGGGGCCCTGGTTCGGTCGCGGCAGCGATGCCGGACAACGCCAGCAACACCTGCTGGTGGCCGGTTTGCTCGCGCTGCTTGGCTTTATCCTGCTGCGCATGTTCAACGGTTACGGTGAGGCACCGTGGAGCGGTTACCCAACCTTCACGCAAACCCTGATGAGCTTCTTCAACATCACCAAATACCCACCGTCGCTTCTGTTCCTGACCCTGACCCTGGGCTGCGGCCTGTTGTTGTTGCGCACGTTCGAACGGGCCGGCCAGGCGCGCTGGATCACTGCACTGGCAGTGTTCGGTGCGGCACCGATGTTCTTCTATCTGCTGCACCTGTATGTGCTGAAGCTGCTGTACCTGGCCTGTGTGGCGTTGTTCGGGCTCAACCATGGCGACTACTTCGGTTTCGACGGTATTGCAGCGGTGTGGCTGGGCGCGGTGCTGCTGGCGGTTTCGCTGTACCTGCCAGTGCGCGGGTTCGCCCGCCTGAAGCAGCGTCGCCGCGACATCCGTTGGCTGAAGTACTTCTGAAAAGCGTTTTCACCTGGCGGCGCGATGGTCTACCATGCGGGCCGCCGGTTTCCACCATGGAACTAACAGGGAATCCCAGGCCTGCCAATACAGGCCAATCGGAACTGCCCCCGCAACTGTAGGTGCCGAGCCTGCTCCATCGATGCCACTGGGCCTACCGCCCGGGAAGGCGGGAGCCGGGCCGTGACGCACCAGTCAGGAGACCTGCCGGCCTTCATTCACCAACCGGCGGGGTGTCCGGGATTGGCCATCCGTGTTGCCCCAGCCACCCGCTGGGGGCTTGGCGATGCCTGTCCGTGCGTTCCTCACCAGAACTGTCCGATAGGAGATCGCCCAGCATGCTGCCCCGTTTCGCCACCCTGCTCGCGGGCCTAGGCCTCACCGGCCTGGCCCAGGCCGCTGCTACCCACTACCCGCTGACGGTCGACAACTGCGGCAAGCCGCAGACTTTTGCCCAGGCACCGCAGCGCGCCGTCACCATCGGCCAGGCCGGAACCGAGCTGCTCTATGCCTTGGGGCTGGGTGACAAGCTGGCGGGCACGTCGCTGTGGTTCAACAACGTATTGCCGGAATACCAGGCGGTGAACGCCAAGGTGCCGCGCCTGGCCGACAACGACCCCAGCTTCGAGGCGGTGGTCGGCAAGCGCCCGCAACTGGTCGCGGTGCAGTTCGAATGGATGGTCGGTGCCCAGGGCGTGGTCGCCACCCGCGAGCAGTTCGATGAACTGAAGATCCCCACCTACGTGCTGCCATCGGACTGCGAGGGCAAGGACAACCTGGTCGGTGCAGACGGCACCCGCCTGCAAGCGTTCCAGGTAGACAGCATCTACAAGAGCGTCAGCCAACTGGCCGAGATCTTCGACGTTCAGGACCGCGGCGCAGCACTGAACGCCGAGTTGCAAGGGCGCCTCGACAGCGCCAGGGCACAACTGGCCGGCAAGGACCTGTCGGCAACTTCGGCGCTGTTCTGGTTCTCCAGCGCCGACCTGGACATCGACCCCTATGTGGCCGGCCGCCAGGGTGTCGCCGACTTCATGTTGCGCACCCTCGGTGTGCGCAACGTGGTCGAGTCCAGCGAAGAATGGCCAAGCGTTGGCTGGGAAACCCTGGCCAAGGCCAATCCGACCTGGCTGATCATCGCACGCATGGACCGCCGCCGTTTCCCCGCCGACGACTACCAGAAAAAACTCGAATTCCTGCGCAGTGATCCAGTAACCCGCAACATGGACGCGGTAAAGCACGACCGCATCATTATCCTCGACGCCGACGCCATGCAGGCCGGCATCCGCCTGTTCCGGGGCGTGCAGACGCTCTCCACGGCCTTCGCCAGCGGTAAAGCAGCCCCGTGATGATCCGCCTGTTACCCTGCATCGCGGTTGCCCTGGGCGCCCTGTTGGCCGCCCTGCTGGCCGGCACCGCCATCGGCGAAACCAACCTGTCGCCCAGCGTGGTCGGCCAGGTGCTGGCCAACCACCTGTGGCAAGCCGCCTACCCGGTGGACCCGATCGACGCCGGCATCGTCTGGAACTACCGCCTGACCCGCACCCTGGTCGCAGCCGCTTGTGGCGCCGGGCTGGCCACCTGCGGTGTCATCCTGCAGGCGATGTTGCGCAACCCACTGGCCGAGCCCTACTTGCTGGGGCTGTCTGCCGGTGCCTCGACCGGCGCGGTACTCGTCGGCCTGCTGGGCCTGGGTAGCCTGGCATTAAGCATGTCCGCAGGGGCTTTCATCGGTGCCGTGGCCGCATTCGCCTTGGTACTGGTGCTGGCTCGCGCGGCCGGCCCCAGCAGCAACAATGCCCAAGTCATCCTTGCCGGTATCGCCGGCTCGCAACTGTTCAATGCACTGACCGCCTTCCTGATCACCAAGTCGGCCACCGCCGAGCAGGCGCGCGGTATCCTGTTCTGGCTGCTGGGCAACCTGAGCGGCGTGCGCTGGCCTTCGGTGTGGCTGGCTGTGCCGGTGGCGATTTTCGGCTTGCTGGTGTGCCTGTGGCATCGCCGTGCGCTGGATGCCTTCACCTTCGGCGCCGATTCGGCCGCCTCGCTGGGCATCCCGGTGCGGCGCACCCAGTTGCTGCTGATCAGTTGTGCAGCGCTGGTGACGGCTGTGATGGTGTCCATTGTCGGCGCCATCGGTTTTGTCGGGCTGGTTATACCCCATGCCCTGCGCCTTCTGCTCGGCCCCGGGCACAGCCGTCTGTTGCCCGCCAGCGCACTGGGCGGTGCACTGTTCCTGATTGCGGCAGATATTCTTTCGCGCACACTGATCACCGGCCAGGTGATCCCGGTGGGCGTGGTTACGGCGCTGATCGGTGCCCCGGTATTCGCGCTGATTCTGGTCAGCCGTCGGGGGCGCCCATGACCGCCATGACCGCCATGACAGCAGTTCGCATCCCTCCGCTGGCCTGCCATGGGCTGGGGCTGCAACTGGCCGGCAATACCGTGCTCAGCGATATCGACCTCAGCGTTGTCGCCGGTGAAACCCTGGGCATCGTCGGCCCTAACGGCTCGGGCAAATCCTCGCTACTGAAGTTGCTGGCAGGGCTGCGCAAACCGGCCTGCGGCAGCGTGCAGCTCATGGGTGAGCCACTGGCACAGATGCCCCGCCGCCGTGTTGCCCAAGCGCTGGCGCTGGTCGAGCAACAGGCCGACACCCTCGATGCGATCAGTGTGTTCGACGCGGTTGCCTTGGGCCGCACGCCGTGGCTCTCGGCCCTGGCACCGTTCTCCCGGCAAGACTGCGCCATCGTCGAGCAAGCCCTGGCCGACCTCGACGCCCTGCACCTGCGCACGCGCCTGTGGGGGTCGCTGTCCGGTGGCGAGCGCCAGCGTGTACACATCGCCCGCGCGCTGGCCCAACGGCCGCAGGTGCTGCTGCTGGACGAGCCGACCAACCACCTGGACATCCAGCATCAGCTGAGCCTGCTGCAACAAGTGCAGGCGCTGCCGGTTACCACCTTGGTAGCGCTGCATGACCTCAACCAGGCACTGACCTGCGACCGTGTCGCGGTCATCGACAAGGGCCGCCTGGTCGCCCTTGGCAAACCCTTCGAAGTGCTTACCGCCAAGCGCCTGCTGAGCACCTTCGGCGTCCACGCCCACTACCTCACCGACCCTTTCGACGGCGCGCGCATCCTGCGCTTTCGCGCCCCCTGAACCAGGTAGCCCTGCCCATGCTGTTGCGCCCTGTCGCCCTGCTGCTCGCCAGCACCCTGCATGCCCCGACCGCACTGGCCGAAGTGCATGAAGTGAAAATGCTCAACCGTGGCAGCGACGGTGCCATGGTCTACGAGCCCGACCACTTGCGCATTGCACCCGGCGACAGCGTTCGCTTCCTGCCGACCCAGAACGGGCATAATGCCGCCAGCGTGGCGGGCCTGCTACCCACCGGGGCCGAGCCGTTCAAGAGCAGGCTGAACCAGCCGTTCGAGCACACCTTCAGCGTGCCGGGCGTGTACGGTATCCAATGCATTCCGCACGTGGCCATGGGCATGGTCATGGTGATCCAGGTCGGTGACGCGCCTGCCGCCGAATTGCCGGCCAGCTTGCCGGCGCGGGCCAAAGCCCGCTTTGCCGCACAGTTGCAAAAGCTCGAAGCTGGGCAATGAGCCAGCTATTCGGGTCGCTCACGCCCTGGCCGGCGTCGCCCAGTTGCAAAGCAATGGCTTTACCGAGGATGGCAACTGGAACCTTCTCAACCGCAACGTGTTCGACCCAGTGACGCGCGGCGTGATCTTCATCGCCAACAGGCACGTTCCCAGCGGTCAGCGTAATCGCAACTGCATGTGCGTGGTCTGCCACACCGGGTCTTGCTCCACATCCACCAACGTAAACCCTTGCCGCTCCCAGAACGCGATGGCACCCGGCAGAAACGGATGAGTATGCAAGTAAAGGCAGTCGAAGCCGGCTTGCATCGCCCGTTCGCGCAAGGCGCCAAACAAGGCAGCCGCCAGCCCATGCCTGCGGTAGGCCGGCAACACGAACAGCCGCACCACCTCGACTACCCGCTCAGCGCGGTAATCAAGCTGGGCAAAGCGATGGTCATAGGGCAAGTAACCTATCACCGCGACCAGCCGCCCACCCTCACGGGCTTCCAGAAAACAGCCCGCGCCGTCCAGGTAAGTGTCAGCGAACTGCGCCAGGTCACGCGGCAAGGGTGCATTGGCGAGCATCGGAAAAAGCGCTCGGCGGGCACTGTCGACAAACGCCAGCACTTCGGCAATGGCGTCACGCGCCACGGGTTGCAAGGTCCAGTTCGGCATTGGGCGGTTGCCAGTGTGGTTGGGAGCGTACGGTTCTACCGCAGCGTGCCGCTCAAGGCAAATCACAGGGCTCGTCGCGGCAAGGCGGACATCGGTATAATCGGCAGCCTTCACTGCCCGACCAGGCCATACCATGCCTCGCCTCCCGAAGTTGCTGTTACCCCTGTTGCTGGCTGCTGCACTCGCCGCCTGCGACCAGAAGCCCTCCCGTGAAGAACAGATCCTTGCCCAGCTGCCGCTGCAGGACGCCTACACGCACAACATCGAGCGCATGTCCGCGCTGCTGGGCCGCACTCACCCGCAGTTGTCGCAAGCGACCATCCAGGACGTACTGCGCAAGCACCTCACCGTCGAGGACCAACGCCGGGACCTGTTCCGCCTGTACAGCGAAAAGAACTTCAGCGACGCCGAGTTCGCAACCATCGTCGCCGCCACCCAGGACCCCGCCAAAGCGCGCGCCCTGGAAGACACCGAAGCCGGCAAACGCTTGAGCGAAAAACTCACCGCCCTGATGCGCGAAACCGCCCGCGATGTGAACGTGCAGGCCTTGGTCGAGCAGCGCATGCAACAGGTGGAAGATGAGCTTGATGCGCTGGACAAGGCAGGCTCTTGAGCGCTGCCCGCCAAGGTAACTTCCGTTCAGCAGCCCTTTACGATCACAGAGGTCAGGATTGCCACACACCAAGCACGGATTGCGCCTGGATCTACGTACACTCATTCTGGTGCTCTGCGCCCTGACCGCAGTGGTCATGCTGTGCGCCAGCTATTTCGCCAGCTATCGGGTGCAGCGCCAGCTACTGATAGACAATGCCCTGGAAGCCAATCGGGTGTATGCGAGAAAGCTGGCCAGCATTACCGACACCTTCATTGGCAACGCCTTGCAGCAACTGATGTTCAGCGCCGGCGTACAAAGCCGGCAGTTGAGCGACACCGCAGCGCTGCAGGTGGAAACCGACCGCGTACTGGGCCAGAGCATGGCCTTCAACTCCACCTTCGTGATCGATGCCAACGGTGTACTGCTGGCGGTATCCCCCGCCCCGCTACGCCACCTGCTCGGCACCCACGTGCAGTCGCCCGGTGCTCAGGAAGCCCTGCACGAACGCCGTCCACTGGTTTCCACACCCTATCTGTCGGCGGCCGACAACCTGATGGTGGTGCTGTCGCAACCCATTTTCGACGACAACGGCCGCTACCTGGGGTATGTGGGTGGCAGCCTGTACCTGCGTGAACACAACATCCTCAACAGCCTGCTGGGTGAGCATTTCTACAAGAACGGTTCGTACCTGTATGTGGTCGACCGCAAACGACGCCTGCTGTACCACCCCAATAGCGAACGGGTAGGCACGGTGGTGGAGGGCAATGCGCTGGTCGACCAGCTGGGGACACTGGACAGCGGTACCCGGCAGCTGACCAATAGCCTGGGCGTGGAAATGCTCGCCGGCTTCGCCACTGTGCCCAGCGCCGGCTGGGGCGTGGTAGCGCAGCAGCCATTGGCGCAGACGGTGACGCCGCTGAACCATCTGGTGCTGAACGTGGTCGCCAGTTCGGCGCCCTTGGCGCTGGTTGGCAGCCTGCTGCTGTGGTGGCTGGCCCGCACCATCGCCCGGCCGCTGTGGAAACTGGCCGCAAGTGCCCGCACGATGGACCGCGCCGGTACCGCCGAACATTTGCATCATGTGCGGGCCTGGTACTTTGAGGCGGCAGAGCTCAAACGCGCGTTACTGTTCGGCCTGAACTTGCTGCAAGAGCGCATCGGCCGGCTCAATCGGGACGCCCAGACCGACCCGCTGACCGGCCTGGGCAACCGCCGCAGCCTGGAATTCAGCCTGTCGTTACTGGAAGCTGAAAACCGGGAGTTTGCAGTCATTGCGCTGGATATCGACCATTTCAAACGGGTAAATGACAGCCATGGACACGAAGTGGGCGACCAGGTGCTGCGCCACCTGGCGGAGCTCATGCGCCGTTGTTGCCGCGAGGGCGACCTGTTGTGTCGGACCGGCGGCGAGGAGTTCCTGATATTGCTGCCTGGGGCCCCCCTGAACGTGGCGGCCGCGGTGGCTGAACGGTTGCGTGTGACCGTACAGGATATGCCGGTGGAACCGGTGGGGGCAGTGACAATTTCGCTGGGGGTGACGCACTGGGATGGCGAGACGCACGGCGAGCCCATGAACGCATTGGGCGAGGCTGACCGGGCGCTTTACCAGGCCAAGCAAGAGGGGCGCAACCGGGTCGCTTTTGCCTGAACGCCTTGTGTTGTAACCATGGCGGCGGGCTTGCCCGTGAAAATGCCGATACAGGCAACGATGAATCGGTGGCTTGTAACAATTCCTGTCATAAAACTGCAGCGTTTCAGTCATAGGATTGACCTCGACCTGACATTTTCACTTCATGGATGAGCGTCTCATGCGTCGTGTGGTTTTCAATCAGAAAGGTGGCGTCGGCAAATCCAGCATTGCCTGCAACCTCGCCGCAGCCAGTGCCGCCGAGGGCTACCGGACCTTGCTGGTCGACCTCGACCCACAGGCCAATGCCACCTTCTACCTGACCGGGCTGGCCAACGACACCATTCCTGCCGGCATCGCCGACTTCTTCCGCCAGACCTTGTCGCCGGTTACTGCCGCCGGCAAGAAGCACCGCGTGGCAATCACCGAAACCCGCTACAGCAACCTGCACCTGGTCACCGCCAGCCCTGACCTCAGCGACCTGCAAAGCAAGCTGGAGAGCAAGTTCAAGATCAACAAGCTGCGCAAGTTGCTGGTGGCGCTTGGCGAGGACTACGAGCGGATCTACATCGACACCCCGCCCGCACTCAACTTTTACACCTTCAGCGCGCTGGTGGCGGCCGAGCGTCTGTTGATCCCGTTCGACTGCGACAGTTTCTCGCGCCAGGCCCTGCACAATGTCATGGCCGAGGTCGAAGAACTGCGCCAGGACCACAACCCCGCGCTGCAGGTGGAAGGTGTGGTGGTCAATCAGTTCGCCGGCCGCACCGCACTGCACCAGACCCTGGTCGATCAACTGCGCAACGAAGGCCTGCCGGTGCTGCCGGTGTACCTGAGCAGTTCGATCAAGATGCGTGAATCGCACCATGCCTCGGTGCCATTGGTGCATTTGGCGCCACGGCATAAACTGGCCCTGGAATTTGGCGATTTGCTGGATGTGCTTGAGCGTGCGGCCTGACAGGCCTTTGGGGCACTCCGGCTGTAACCTGCTGCACCGGTCGAATCAGGTATACCGAGGTCGCCCTCGACAAAGCGCCTTGCAGCGCCCGGCTATCTACTGGCAAGCACAATAACGATGGCGCGGCCCTACCGCGCCACTTTCATCATGGCTGCCAAAGGAAACCGGAGAGCTCCCGCATGTCCGCACATCATGAGGTATCCCCCGCCACCCTGCGCAGGGTGATTGCCGCCTCGGCCATCGGCAACTTCGTCGAATGGTTCGACTTCGCCGTGTACGGCTTTCTCGCCACGCTGATCGCCAGCCAGTTCTTTGCCAGCGAAGACGCCAGCGTGGCCTTGCTCAAAACCTTCGCGGTGTTCGCCGTGGCCTTCGCCCTGCGCCCCTTGGGCGGCATCGTCTTCGGTGCCTTGGGCGACCGACTGGGTCGCAAGCGCATCCTGTCGCTGACCATCCTGCTGATGGCCGGCTCCACCACGTTGATCGGCCTGCTGCCGACCTACGCCAGCATCGGCCTGGCAGCCCCGGCGCTGCTGACCCTGGCCCGCTGCCTGCAGGGGTTTTCTGCCGGTGGCGAATATGCCGGGGCCTGCGCCTACCTGATGGAGCACGCGCCTGACGACAAGCGCGCCTTTTATGGCAGCTTCGTACCTGTGTCGACCTTTTCCGCCTTTGCCTGCGCAGCGGTGATCGCTTATGGCCTGGAGGCCAGCCTGTCGACCGAGGCGATGAATGCCTGGGGCTGGCGCATTCCGTTCCTGATTGCCGCACCGCTGGGCCTGGTCGGCCTGTACCTGCGCTGGCGCATGGAGGAAACCCCGGCGTTCCGCGAAGCCGTCGCCCAGGGCAAGGAGCACGAGCACTCACCGCTGAAGGAAACCCTGCGCCACCATGGCCGGGTCATTCGCAACCTGGGGGCGTTCATTTCGCTGACCGCGTTGTCGTTCTACATGTTCACCACCTACTTCGCCACCTACCTGCAACTGGTCGGCAACCTGACCCGTGCGCAGTCACTGCTGGTGACCACCGTGGCCCTGCTGTTCGCCGCCGTGGGCTGCCCGCTGGCCGGTGCATTTTCGGACCGGGTGGGGCGGCGCAAGACCATAGGTTTTACCTGCCTGTGGATGATGCTTAGCGTGTTCCCGGCGTACTGGCTGGCCAGCTCTGGCTCGATGTCGGGTGCGTTGCTGGGGGTGATCCTGCTAGCGGTGGGGGCACTGTGCAGTGGCGTGGTTACCGCAGCATTGCTGTCGGAAAGCTTCCCTACCCGTACCCGCTATACCGCTTCGGCGATTACCTACAACGTGGCCTACACGCTATTTGGCGGCACTGCGCCGCTGGTGGCAACCTGGCTCATCGGCCAAACCGGCAGCAGCCTGGCACCGGCGTTCTACCTGGTGGTGATTGCGCTGGTGGCGTTGGTGGGCGGTTTGGCGTTGCCGGAAACTTCGCGGATTTCTTTGCATGAGGACATGAGCATGGACGGTGTGCGGGCCGGAACCCGAAAGACCGTCTGAGATTTCCGGGGCTGCCTTGCAGCCCCGAATGCTCAGCCTTCCTGCTGCTCTTCCCGCCGATACGCCCACTGATACAACGCCGGCAACACCAGCAACGTCAGCGCTGTAGAGGACAAGATCCCGCCAATCACCACCGTTGCCAGTGGCCGTTGCACCTCCGCACCGGTCCCGGTGGCCAAGGCCATCGGAATGAACCCCAGCGAGGCCACCAGCGCCGTCATCAGTACCGGCCGCAATCGGGTCAGCGCACCCTCCTCGACCGCCGCCCGCAGCGTGCGCCCTTCCTCGCGCAGCCCGCGGATAAAGGCAATCATCACCAGCCCGTTCAGCACTGCCACTCCCGACAATGCAATGAACCCGACCCCGGCAGAAATGGACAGCGGAATATCACGCGCCCACAGCGCCAGCACCCCGCCGGTCAGGGCAAAGGGGATGCCGGTGAACACCAACAGGCCATCCCTGAGGTTGTTGAACATCATCAGCAACAGCGCCATGACCAGCAGCAAGGCCACCGGCACCACCACCTGCAAGCGCTCGGCCGCCGACTGCAACTGCTCGAACTGGCCTCCCCAACGCGTCCAGTACCCCGGTGGCACCTGCACCTGGCCGATCAGGGTCTGCTCGGCCTCTTGCACAAACGAGCCCAGGTCACGTCCACGCACATTGGCACTGACCACCACCACGCGCTTGCCATCCTCGCGGCTCACCTGATTCGGGCCCAGTTGCAGGTTCAACGTGGCTACCTGCGACAGCGGGATGAAACCGATTTGCCCGGCCCCCTCAGCAGCACTGGCCGGTACGGGAATCAGCAGGCTGGCCAACCCGTCGACATCGGTACGCAAGGTCTCCGACAGGCGCACGACCATGTCGAAACGGCGGTCGCCTTCATACAGCGTACCGGCGGTGCGGCCACCCACGGCAATGGCGATGGCATCCTGTACATCACCCACATTCAGACCATGACGGGCGGCCTTGTCACGGTCGATGTCGATGGTCAGTACCGGCAGGCCCGTGGTCTGCTCCACCTTCACCTCGGACGCGCCTGGCACCCCTTGCAGGCTGGTGGCGATCTGCGCGGCAGTGCGGTTGAGCACCTCCATATCGTCACCGAACAGCTTCACCGCCACATCACTGCGCACCCCGGAAATCAGCTCGTTGAAGCGCAACTGAATGGGCTGCGACAGCTCGTAGTTGCTGCCCGGCACACTGGCAGCGGCGCGTTGCACCTGGGCGATCAGTTCATCCCGTGGCTTGCCAGGGTCAACCCATTGTTCGCGTGGGCGCAGCATCACGTAGGCATCGGAAATGTTCGGCGGCATCGGGTCGGAGGCAATCTCGGCAGTACCGGTGCGGGCAAACACCCGCTCCACCTCGGGCACCTGGGCCATGATCGCCTGCTCCAGGCGCTGCTGCATGTCCACCGACTGCGACAGGCTGGTGCCCGGCACACGCAGGGCCTGCAGGGCGAAGTCACCCTCACTGAGGCTGGGGATGAACTCGCTGCCCATGCGGCTGGCCATCACGCCGGACAGCAGCACCAGGGCAGCGGCAGCAGCAAACGCCAGTTTGCGCCGGCCCAGCACCCAGGCCAGCACTGGGGCATAGCGCTGACGTGCCGTACGCATCACCATGCCTTCCTCCTCCTTGACCTTGCCGGTGACGAACAGGGCAATGGCCGCCGGTACGAAAGTGACCGAGAGGATCATCGCACCCAACAGGGCCATGACCACGGTGAAGGCCATGGGGTGGAACATCTTGCCCTCGACCCCGGTCAAGGCAAAGATCGGCAGGTACACCACCATGATGATCAACTGCCCATAGATCAGCGGCCGGCGTGCTTCGCGGGCGGCGGCAAACACCTCATGGAACCGTTCGGTGCGGGTCAGCATGCGACCGTGGCGCTGCTGGGCATGGGCCAGGCGACGGATGGCGTTTTCCACGATCACCACGGCGCCGTCGACGATGATGCCGAAGTCCAGCGCGCCCAGGCTCATCAGGTTGGCACTGACTTTGTTGCTGAACATGCCGGTAAAGGTGAACAGCATCGACAGCGGGATAACCATGGCCGTGATCAGCGCAGCACGGATGTTGCCGAGGAACAGGAACAGCACGGCAATCACCAGGATTGCACCTTCGATCAGGTTCTTCTTCACCGTGGCGATGGCTTTCTCCACCAGGTGGGTGCGGTCGTATACCGTGACTGCAACCACGCCCTTGGGCAGGTTGCGATTGATCTCGACCAGTTTTGCAGCGACCGCCTGCGACACCGTACGGCTGTTCTCGCCAATCAGCATGAACACCGTGCCCAACACAACTTCCCGACCGTTTTCGGTGGCAGCCCCCGAGCGCAGCTCTTGGCCCAGGCCAACCTGGGCGACATGGCTGACGCGGATCGGCGTACCGTCGACGCTGGAAATAACGATGTTGGCGATGTCTTCGGCCGAGGCCACCTGGCCGGGTGCGCGAATCAGCAACTGTTCGCCATTGCGCTCGATATAGCCAGCGCCAATGTTGGCGTTATTGCGCTCCAGCGCTGCAATCAGGTCGTTGAGGGTGAGCTTGTAGGCCGCCAGGCGCTTGGGCTCTGGTGCAATCAGGTATTGTTTGGCATGGCCACCGATGCTGTTGACCTCGGCCACACCCGGCACATTGCGCAGCTGCGGCTTGATGATCCAGTCCTGAATCACTCGCAGGTCGGTTGGGGTGTACGGTGTGCCGTCTTCCTTGAGCGCCCCCTCCTGGGCTTCCACCGTCCACAGGAAAATTTCCCCCAACCCGGTGGAGATCGGCCCCATGCCCGCCTCGATGCCCTGAGGCAATTGCTCGCGGGCCACCTGCAGGCGCTCGTTGACCAGTTGGCGGGCGAAGAAGATATCGGTGCCATCATCGAAAATGACCGTGACTTGCGACAGGCCCGAGCGCGACAGCGAGCGGGTCTGCTTGAGCCCTGGCAGGCCAGCCATGGCGGTTTCGATGGCAAAGGTGATGCGCTGCTCGGTCTCCAGCGGCGAATAGCCGGGGGCGGCGGTGTTGATCTGCACCTGGACGTTAGTGATGTCCGGCACAGCATCGATCGGCAGTTTCTGGTAGCTGTGGATACCCACCGCGGCCATCAGGACCACGGCCAGCATCACCACCAGGCGCTGCTCGATGGCAAATTGAATCAGGCGTTCGAACATGCAGGTGTCCCCGTGATCAGTGGCTGTGCTCGGCCGAGCCCTTGCCCAGTTCCGACTTGAGGACAAAGCTGCCGGCGGCCGCAACCTGAGTACCGGCGGCCAGGCCGCTGGTGATTTCCACCTGGCCAGCATCGCGACGACCAGTCTTCACCGGGCGCGCCTCGAAGCCTTCCGCAGTGCGGGCGAACACCACGGTCTGCGCCTCCCAGGTTTGCAGGGCGCTTTCCGGCACCGCCACGGCGGCATCGAAGCGGTCGACGCTGACCGCCACATTGACGAACAGCCCGGGGCGCCAGGCGCCATTGGGGTTGGCCAGTGTGGCGCGCACAGTGGCGGCGCGGTTCTGCTCGCCGAGCAGGCTGCCGACGTAATTGACCTTGCCCTGGACCTGGGCGCCCAGGTCCGGCGCACTGACCGTGACATCGCGGCCGGTTACCACCTTGTCCAGGTCACGAGGGGCCACGGCGAAGGTCGCCCACACCCGGCTCAGGTCGGACAGGGTGAACGCGTTGCTGGTCGCGTCGACCACCTCCCCCACGGTCAGGTGCTTTTCCACGACGACCGCATCGAAGGGTGCGCGCAGTTCATAGCGGTTGCCGGCACCGGCCGGGCCCACCGCCGCGACCTTCTGCCGAGCGTTGGCCAGAGCGATCTCGGCCTCCTGCAGGGCCTGGCGCGCCTGCAGGTAATCCTGCTCGGCGCTGATTCGCTCCTGCCACAGCTGTTGCTCCCGCTGAAAGGTCAATCGCGCCAGTTCCAGACGACGCTGGGCGGCCTGCTGTTCGCTGCGCAGGTCGGAGATCTGCTGGCTGGCAATCACCGCCAGTACCTGGCCGCGCCTGACCGCCTGGCCCAGCTCGGCTTGCACCGCTTCGACCACACCCGGCACGCGGGGTACCACATGTGCGGTGCGGTCCTCGTCAAAGCGGATCTCACCCGGGAAGCTGATGGCGGTGCCCAACTCACGGGGGCCAGCGGCAGCCAGTTGCACGCCAGCCGTTTCGATCTGGGCGATAGACAGGTGCAACTGGCCTTCTTCTTCGCCATGCCCCTCCTCTGCATGGCCTTCGGCGGCCTGCTCTGCAGCGTGGCCGTGGCTGTCTTGACCATGGTCGTCATGGGGGGCTTGAGCCTTGGACGCCTGGCCGAGGGTGCCGGTCCAGGCCAGGCCAGCGAGGCCAAGCGCCGCAATGGCGGTGGCCAGAAGGGCTAGCTTGCGTGAGTTAGTCATTGTTGCTCCTGCTATCGGGTTTGTTGCTCAGGCCATCGAGATCGCCGTAGATCCGCTCCACGTGTGCGCGCGCGTCGGTCGCCGAGGCCAGCGCCTGGAGGTACAGCCCGCGCGCCTCGATCAGCGTGCGCTGGGCGTCGAGTACATCGAGGAACGCGAACTTGCCCATTTCAAAACCGCGGGTGGCGGTGTCCACGGCCTGCTGCGCAGCCGGCAGGATGGTGCGGTCATAGGCTTCAACGTCCTGCATCGCCGTCTCCCACTGGCTGATGGCGCTACGGGTTTCACTGCGCAGACGCAGCTCCACGGCATTGCGCAGGTCGCGCGCCTGGTCGGCACGGCGCGCAGCCGCCAGGACATTGCCCCGGTTGCGGTCGAACAGCGGCAACGGCATGGACAGGCCAACCACGTTCACCCGCTCCCGGTCTTCGCGGCTGTACTGGCTGCCAAGGCTGACGGTGAGGTTGGGGATACGCTGGGCTTTCTCCGAACCCAGGGACGCATCGCCGCGCTCGACCTGGGCAGCGGCCAGGCGCCATTCGACGGTCTGTTCGACCTGTTCAAGCAAGGTGTCGGCACCCGGCGCGATGCCTGGCGAAAGGTTGGCCGCCTGTAACCGGTCGAAGCTTGCCAGCGGGCTGCCCATCAGCCGGGCCAAGGCCTGGTAGGCCACGCTGCGCTGGGTTTTCGCGCGGCGCACTTCGGTCTGGGCCTGGGCCAGTTGCACCTGGGCACGGGTGGCCTCCACCGGTGATGACTGGCCTGCCGTAACCCGCCCTTGCACCACCCGCAGGCCGCGTTCAGTCAATACCTGCGACTGCTGCGCCAGCTCCAGCGCGGTCTGCGCACGCACGCCAGCGTGGAAAGCCTGCACCACATCGGCCCGCAGGGCGTTGCGCTGGCGCTCCAGGTCGAGCTGGGCAATGGCCTGGCCGGCCCCCGCCACGGCGAGACGCGCGCCGCGTTTCCCGCCCAGTTCCAGCGGCTGGCTGAGGGTGACGGTGGTGGTGCTGGTGTCGCGACGGGTGTCCTCGACCTCCCAGGCCAGCTCCGGGTTGGGGATCAGCCCGGCCTGGCGCCGTTCGCCATCGGCAATGCCAATTTCACGGCCGGCTGCAGCCAGCTCCGGGTTCTGGGCAAAAGCGGCGGTAAGCGCCTGGGGCAGGCTCAGCGCCTGGCTGGCCTGGGCGCCGGTGGCACTGGCCAGCAACAGCCAGAGCAAGGCGATCTTGCGGGGGATGGGCACGAAACAGGTCCTCTCGGCGAAGCGTAGGCGAGGGACTGTAGAAAGGGCCGGTTATCGGGGCGGTGGCGGCAAGATTACAATTTTGTAATGACGCACTGCGGGCCTTTGCAGGCGCAGCCCTGTGCTGCTGGGTACAGGACGGTGAACGCCCAAGAAGTTCGATAATCGCCCACTTTCCCGGTGCGACGATCTTGTCCAATTGACGAAACTAACCAGTCAGTACAAAACTACGGACATTCAACAACAACAAAGCGATGCCCGTCATGAAGCCCCTTATTCTCGTGCTCAACGGCCCCAACCTGAACATGCTGGGCACCCGCGAGCCTGCCCAGTACGGCCACGAAACCCTCGCTGACCTGGCTCAGGGATGTGCCGACACTGCCCACGCCCACGGCCTGGAAATCGAGTTTCGCCAAACCAACCACGAAGGCGAACTGATCGACTGGATCCACGCTGCCCGTGGCCGCTGCGCCGGCATCGTGATCAACCCCGGCGCCTGGACGCACACCTCGGTGGCCATCCGCGATGCCCTGGTGGCCAGCGAACTGCCGGTGATCGAGGTGCACCTGTCCAATGTGCACAAACGCGAGCCGTTCCGTCACTTGTCGTTCGTATCGTCCATCGCCGTCGGTGTCATCTGCGGGCTGGGCAGCCACGGCTACCGCATGGCGCTGAGCCACTTCGCCGAGTTGTTGCAGGAGCGTGCGGCATGAGCCAGCAAGCCATCCTCGCCGGCCTGATCGGCCGCGGCATCCAACTGTCACGTACGCCGGCCCTGCACGAACACGAAGGCGACGCCCAGGCCCTGCGCTATCTGTACCGGCTGATCGACGCCGACCAGCTGCAACTGGACGACAGCGCCCTGCCCGGCCTGCTCGAAGCCGCGCAACATACCGGTTTCACCGGGCTGAACATTACCTACCCGTTCAAGCAGGCTATCCTGCCGTTGCTCGACGAACTGTCCGACGAGGCCCGTGGTATCGGTGCGGTAAACACCGTGGTGCTCAAGGACGGCAAGCGCGTCGGCCACAACACCGACTGCCTGGGCTTTGCCGAAGGCTTGCGCCGCGGCCTGCCCGGTGCAGCACGGCGCCAGGTAGTGCAGATGGGTGCCGGTGGCGCTGGCTCGGCCGTGGCCCATGCCCTGCTGGGTGAAGGGGTAGAGCGGCTGGTGCTGTTCGAAGTGGACGCAGCCCGTGCGCAGGCGCTGGTGGATAACCTGAACGGCCATTTCGGCGCAGGGCGCGCCGTGCTTGGCACCGACTTGGCCACAGCCCTGGCCGAGGCGGACGGGCTGGTCAACACCACGCCAGTGGGCATGGCCAAGCTACCGGGCACGCCACTGCCGGTGGAGTTGCTGCATCCCCGCCTGTGGGTGGCCGAGATTATCTACTTCCCGCTGGAGACCGAACTGCTGCGCGCAGCCCGGGCACTGGGCTGCCGCACGCTGGATGGCAGCAACATGGCGGTGTTCCAGGCGGTGAAGGCATTCGAGCTGTTCAGCGGGCGGCAGGCGGATGCGGCGCGGATGCAGGCGCACTTTGCCAGTTTCACCTGATAGAAAAGTGTTGGCTTCTTCGCGGGCACGCCCGCTCCCACAGGTACTGCGCAAACGTTACTGATTGCACTCCCTGTGGGTGCGGGCATGCCCGCGAAGAGGCCGGTACAGGAGAATCACTCTTTTTCATCCAGCAAAGCCTGTATCACCTGTTCCTGCCCGCCATAATCCCCCTCGCCAAAGTGCACATGGCGCACCTGCCCCTTGCGGTCGACAAAGTAATGCGCCGGCCAGAACTGGTTGCCCCAGGCATTCCACACCTTGTAGTCGTTATCTACCGCCACCGGATACCCGATACCCAACCGGGCAACCTTGTCCCGCAAAGTGCCCACATCATGCTCGTAGTCGTACTCGGGCGTATGCACCCCCACCACTACCAGCCCTTGATCGGCATAGCGCCGCGCCCACTCATTCACATGCGGCAGGCTGCGCCGGCAGTTGATGCAGTCCCAGGTCCAGAAGTCCACCAGCACCACCTTGCCCTTGAGCCCCGGAGCATCCAGAGGCGCCGAATTCAACCACTGGCTGGCGCCGGACAGCGACGGCATGGCGCCGTAGCTGTCGCGGGCCTTCAGGTGCCCAGCCAATCCAAGCCCCATCAGCGCCAGCGCAAAACCGCCAGCCTTGAGCGTCCGGCGGCGATCAGTTGTCATGGCAACCGCCCGTGGCGTAGGTGCGGTACTGCACGCTCTGCCGCTGGCCATGGGAGTCAAGGTAGTCCATTCGGGTATTCACCAGGCCGCAGGCGTTGCTCTGATCATCCTGCACCGACAGCACTTTCTTCACATCCAGAGGCTCACCGTAGCGGTACTGCATGACCCCGCCATCCTGCATCGGGGCAGTGGCGGCCTGGGCAGCGATAGCGCCGAAGCTGAGCACGGCGAACAGGCTGGCGCTGGCGATAGTCTTGACGTTCATGGCATCTCTCCTGGTAACTCTTGGGGGTGGGGAGTGTTACTCCCCGGTCGAGAGCCATTTCACGCCTGTCAGGTATCCCGCATGTGTCGCCCAACGTTGTGATGTGCTTCCTGCTGTATCCCTGCCCGTGCCAGATACACTGCAATACAAACTCCCGCAGGCAAGGGCGAACGCGCTCGGTACACTGCGCCCAACCCCCTTTGCACAGGAACCCAGCGCATGGAACACGTCGATCACATCCTGATCGTCGACGACGACCGCGAGATCCGCGAACTGGTCGGCAATTACCTGAAGAAGAACGGCCTGCGCACCAGCATCGTTGCCGACGGCCGGCAGATGCGCGCCTTTCTCGAAGCCAACAGCGTCGACCTGATCGTGCTCGACATCATGATGCCCGGCGACGACGGTCTGCTGTTGTGCCGCGAGCTGCGCGCCGGCAAGCACCGCAACACGCCGGTGTTGATGCTGACCGCCCGCAATGACGAAACCGACCGCATCATCGGCCTGGAAATGGGCGCCGACGATTACCTGACCAAACCGTTCTCGGCCCGCGAACTGCTCGCCCGCATCAACGCTGTGCTGCGCCGCACACGCATGCTGCCACCCAACCTGACCATCAGTGAAAGCAGCCGCCTGCTGGGTTTCGGTCAATGGCGCCTGGACACCACCGCGCGCCACCTGCTCGACAGCGAAGGCACCCTGGTGGCCCTGAGCGGCGCCGAATACCGCCTGCTGCGGGTGTTCCTCGACCACCCGCAGCGGGTGCTCAGCCGCGAACAGTTGCTTAACCTGACCCAGGGCCGCGAAGCCGACATCTTCGACCGCTCCATCGACTTGCTGGTCAGCCGCCTGCGCCAGCGCCTGGGTGACGATGCCCGCGAGCCTAGCTGCATCAAGACCGTGCGCAGCGAGGGCTACGTGTTCTCGCTGCCGGTGCAACTGCTCGAGTCCCCCTCATGAAATGGCCACGCACCCTGGCCTCGCGCCTGGCACTGATCTTCTTCACCGGCCTGGTGTTGGCCTATGGTCTGTCGTTTGGCCTGCAGGCCTATGAGCGCTATATCAGCAGCCGCTCGATGATGCTCAGCAACCTCGAGCAGGACGTGGCGACCTCGGTTGCCATCCTTGACCGCCTGCCCGCAGCCGAGCGTGCCGCCTGGCTGCCGCGCCTGGAACGGCGCACCTATCGCTATCGCCTCGACCAAGGCCTGGCCGGCGAAGCGATGCCGAGCAGTGACCCACCGATGGCCGCCGCGTCGATCGTCAAGGCCATTGGCAGCGACTACCGCCTGACCTTTCTGGAAATCCCTGGGCCCAATGCGCATTTCCAGGCACACCTGAAACTGGCCGACGGCGCGCCCCTGACCATCGACGTAACGCCAACACCAGTCCCGGTAGCCCGTTGGTTGCCCGTGGTGCTGCTGATTCAGCTCGCTGTGCTGTTGCTGTGCACTTGGCTGGCCGTACGCCTGGCCATCGGCCCGCTAACACGTCTGGCCCAGGCCGTGGACAACCTCGACCCGGACCAGCCCGGCGTGCAACTGGATGAAAGCGGCCCGCGCGAAGTGCGCTACGCTGCCGTGGCCTTCAACGCCCTGCAGGCACGCATTGCTGCCCACCTCAAGGAACGCATGCAGTTGCTGGCGGCCATTTCCCACGACCTGCAAACACCGATCACTCGCATGAAGTTGCGGGTCGAAGTGATGGATGAGGGGGTCGAAAGGGACAAGTTCTGGAACGACCTGGATGAAATGGAACACTTGGTGCGCGAAGGCGTGGCTTATGCCCGCAGCATGGACAGCAGCACCGAAGCGACATGCCGGGTCAACCTTGATGCCTTTCTCGACAGCCTGGTATTCGACTACCAGGACAGCGGCGCCCAGGTCGAACGCCACGGCAACAGCGGTACCCTGCTGGAAACCCGCCCGCATGCGCTGCGTCGGGTACTGGTGAACCTGGTCGACAACGCCCTGAAGTTTGCAGGTGCTGCCGAGCTGCAAGTGTCCCGCGAGGGCAGTACCACCATCATCCGCGTGCTCGACAACGGGCCAGGGATACCCGGTGACGAGCTGGATGAAGTGCTCAAGCCGTTCTACCGGGTGGAAGGCTCACGCAATCGCAGCACGGGTGGCACCGGCTTGGGACTGGCCATTGCCCACCAGCTGATCCAGGCCATGGGGGGGCGGCTGACATTGAGCAACCGCGAACAGGGCGGATTGTGCGCGCAGATCGAACTCACCTGAAGTGCATCTGCGATCGTTGGCAGGAACGGCCTTGGATCTCGATCGGGCCGCTCCTGTAAAAAGCGAGGTCGCCTCTACAAACAGATACACAACTGCATCCCCCTGACACACTGCAGATACCCCGCCTCGAGACACTCCCGGTCACACAACCACACCCCGGGAGACCCTCATGAAAGCCTTCACCTTGCCCTCCGGCTGGAAGCTGTTCGCCGCCCTTGCCGGCCTGACCCTGGCGATGAGCGCCGTGGTCCTGGCCAGCCAACCTGACCCGGACGGCTTGCGCAGTGCCATTCGTGCCACCGCACGCAGCTCGTTCGCACTGTTCTTGCTGGCGTTCCTGGCCTCGTCGCTGGTGACCTTGCTGCCTGGCACCTCAAGCCGCCGCATCCTTCAGGAGCGACGCTACCTGGGGTTGGCATTCGCGTTCTCCCACACCGTGCATGGTGTGTTGATTTATCGCTACGCCCAGCAATTCCCCGAACTGTTCTGGGCCGGCCGCACGCTCACGTCCAGCCTGCCCGGCACGGTCGGCTACCTGTTCTTGCTGCTGCTCACCGCCACCTCGTTCAAGGCCCCCATGCGACTGTTGGGCGGTCGTGCCTGGCAAGCGCTGCACAGCAGCGGCATGTGGGTACTGGCTGGGGTGTTCTGCCTGTCGTTCTACAAACGCATCCCCATGGGGGGCTGGTACCCGCTGGCGTTCGCCCTGATGTTCAGCGCCATCGCCGTCAAGCTCACCGCCAAAGTGGCCCGTAAACAACGCCGCAGCACCCGCGCCCTTGCCTGAAGAGAGCACCGCACATGACGACCTTGACCCGTACCCTGACCACCGTCGATCGCATCGGCAGCTGGAGCGCCGACTTGCCATTACGGGTATTTCTGGCCTGGGAATTTTTCGAATCCGGCCTGGAGAAATTCAACGGCAGCAACTGGTTCGCCGACCTGCAGTCCAGCTTCCCGTTCCCCTTCAACCTGCTGCCCGCAGAGCTGAACTGGCAGCTGTCGATGTGGGCCGAGTTGGTACTGCCGTTGCTGCTGTTGCTGGGCTTGGGTACCCGGCTGGCATCATTGGGTTTGATGGTGGTGACCGTTGTAGCGATAGCGGCAGTGCACTGGCCGGCGCACTGGTCGGGCCTGGCGGAGCTGGCCCAAGGCTATGCCATTACCGACCAGGGCTTCGGCAATTACAAGTTGCCGCTGATCTACCTGATAGCGTTGCTGCCACTGCTACTCAAGGGCGCCGGGCGCCTTAGCCTCGATCATTGGCTTGGCACGCGGTTCGGCAGATGAGGACCGGGGGCTGCTGCGCAGCCCCCAATGCCTTCAAACGGTTCCGACAATGACACCCTGCTCGCGCAATGCCTGCAACAATGCCAACCCTTGCTGCACATCCCCGCCCAATGCCTGCAGCCGCTCTCTTCCAGTCCCCTGCTCCACCAGCAACCGGTACGCCATAGGGGCCAACCGGGCAAAGCGCACCTGCAACCGGGCATCGCGATAAACCAGCAGCAAGGTTGGCGACGCCGGGGTAGCCGTTGGCTGGTAGTCCACGCCAATGCTGTCCACCGGCCAACGATAGGCCAACACGCGCGCCACACAAGACAACAACGGCTGCCCATCCAGCAGGTCACCATCAGGGTCATGCGCCGGGTCCTCGGCGTCGCTCAGGTACAGCTGCGCCTCGACCCACTCATAATGCGCCAGCTCCAACTGCCAAGGGGTGTCCAGCGCCACACCTTGCAAGTAGTCGACGAAGGTTTCGGCAATTTCGGTAAACAATGGCGTCTGGCAACGGTAACTGGCGTAGAAATCACCTACTCGCGCATGCCAGCGCTGCTCGCCCAACGCCTGGCGCATGACCGGGAAGCTGCCAGCCAGCAAGCCTTCGATGGCGCCATAGAACAACTCGCGGTAAACCCTCAGGCGGCGGGCCTCGACGCCGGGCGGCGGGGCATGGCGCTGCGGGTCGCGCAGGTGACGGGCCAAGGCATACTGCTGCGCACGCAAGGTCTCATTCATCTGCTTGCCCTCCGGCAGCGCATTGCACAGCACGCATACGCGCCGTCTCGGCCAACAGTTCGGCCAAGGGCGGGTAGTTGAAGTCACGCTCCAGCACCGTCGGCCGTACGCCGAAGCGCGCACAAGCGGTGGCGTACAGCGTCCAGACATCTTCCTTCACGGCGGCCCCGTGGGTATCCACTTTGAGGTCCGGCGCTTCATCGTAATGCCCGGCAACGTGCATCCCGGCCACGCGCGCCTGGGGCAGGCCTGCAAGGAATTGCCGGGCGTCGTAACCCTGGTTGCAGGCGTTGACATAGACGTTGTTGACGTCCAGCAGCAGGTCACAATCGGCTTCATCAAGCACCGCCCGGATGAAGTCGAGTTCGCTCATCGCCTGATACGGCGCGGCATAGTAGCTGATGTTCTCCACGGCAATGCGCCGCTCCAGCTGCTCCTGAGCCTGGCGTATGCGCGCAGCCACATGGCGTACGGCTTCATCGGTGAACGGGATGGGCATCAGGTCGTACAGGTGCCCGTCATCACTGCAGTAGCTCAGGTGCTCGCTGTACAGTCGCACCTGATACCGGTCAAGAAACTGCCGGGTCTGCTCGAGAAAATGGCGGTCCAGCGGCGCGCTGCCACCCAGCGATAAAGACAACCCATGACAGGTGACAGGAAAGCGCTCCGCCAGCTGGGCCAGGCCCTTGCCGTAGGCGCCGCCCACGGCAATCCAGTTTTCCGGCGCACACTCGAGAAAGTCCACTGCACCCGCCTCCATGGCCAGCAGTTCCGGCAACAGGCCGCGACGCAGGCCTAGCCCGATGTTCAACATTGCAGGAAACATAAAAGCTCTCCAACAGGCACAACGCCCCACCTGGCCAGCAGGAGGAGCGTTGTAGCGTTTCATGGGGTAGAAAGTTAGGGCTTGCCGGTCAGGTGGCTGAACAAGCCATCAGGCATGGCCTTGCCATTGGCCTGATAAATCGCCTTGAGGTGATCCGCCGCTTCCTGCTCGGAGATGAAACCGTCATGGTTGCGGTCGATCGTGTCGAAATCACGGGCACGGTCCTTGGCCACCGACAGAAACTCATCGCGCGAGACCTTGCCATCGTGATTGCTGTCGGTTTTGGCGAACGAGGCGTCGCCACACTTGCCTTCACCACACTTGCCCTCAGCCCCGGCCTTGGCGCCGGCGCCGCATTTACCCTCACCGCACTTGCCTTCGCTTTGGGAAGCCTTGCCACTGCCGCCGCACTTGCCTTCACCGCACTTGCCCTCGCCGGCCACTTTGGCCGAAGCCAGCTGGTAACCTTGGGCCAGCGGCTCGACGGCGAACGCACTGCTGCTCAATGCCATGCTGCCGATCAGGGCGGCGCCGAGCAGGCCGAGGGTGTTTTTTGCTTGAGTCATGATGCAGCTCCACTGGGGTTGGATAGTGGAGCCATTAGGCCGTTGCGGTTTGTCGGGGATGTATCGTGTCAGGCGTGCTTTTGTATGGCAGTAGGTCTGCTGCACAGGCAGATACAGTGCGATACACGACACCCGGCAACTGGCCCCAAGGTGCCTTGGGGCCATGAGGTGTGATCAGTCTTCCAGCGGTTTGGGCGGGGCTGCGGGCTTGGCCGGCTTGCTGTCCTTGGCCTTGCCTTGCGGGGTCGCCGCTACGGGCTCGGGCGCCGCCAGTGCCTTTTCACTGGCAGGCAGTTCATCGACCGCCTTGAAGATCACCTGCGGGTCGATGACCTCGCCGCTGTCGTCGTCCTTGAGCATGTGCCGCTCACCGTCCTTGCCCACCAGAATCACCTTGGTCCCCTTGCTCGCGCCCAACTTCAGTTCCCGAATCAGGGCCATTGTGGTCTGCTGCTCAAGGTTCTTGTCCTCTCGCTTGCCCATCATGTTGGCGACGCTGTACAGGACAAGGTTGCGCTCCTTGAACGCAGCCTGGGTGGCCGGGTCCTCGAGCGCCTTGTTCAGCCCTCGCAACGTCGGGTCGGCACTGCTGGGAGCGATAACCACCAATGGTCTGGTCTTGCCCAGTTCCTTGGCTAGAGGCGCATCACTGTCTGCGGCAAACAGGGGGCCGGCAACAGCAAGCAAGGTTGCGAGGGTCAGTGACCGGACAAGCATGCGTATCTCCTTATTGTCTCGATATACCAATGACTACAGATCACGGAGAAAAATCCGACAGGGAGCCTAAACCACTTCATTCCAGAACGGGGTGTGCAAAAGTAACTGTCGATTTCCGAGCCACCTGAAGCCAGGACTACGGCGCTGGTACAAACCGCTGTCAGCTTGATTGAGCATAGCCCAAAGCCGCTTTGGCAGGGCCAGCCCCCCCTTGCCCTGAGCACACGTCAACGCACATCGATCGATGGCCCTTTGGGTCCCACTTCCATCGCTTGAACCGTCATATCCAGCATCAGCCCTCTGCGTGCAGCGCGCTGCGCATCGCGAATGGCATCCGCCTGGTCGATCCTGGCCCCTTCGCTCAGCGCTTCATCGTCAAGCACCGTTTCAAGCTGCCTTCTGAACGGCAGGTCGACCGCAGCGAATCGCTCAGGATGAGAACGCTCCAGGTGCGCCTGCCAGAATTCACGGTCAACCATGGAGCGGGCAACCTCTTCCGGGGTTTCTGCATCCCGCACCGCAGCCTCTGCTTCTGCCAGGTCCGCATCCAGGACGCCTGAGATCGCCAGGAAGCTCATTTCTCCCACCTGCAGCGGCAAGTCGAGACGCTCCCTCAGCCCGACCCTGAAAGCCAGCCCCACCTCGCTTCCTTCCAGCGTCCTGCCATGTTGTAGCGCCCATCGGGTAGCGAACCTGTCGACTGCATCCTGGCGCCATAAACGTCTGCCCAGGTCTAGCAAGGCGCGTTCGCTTTCTCCCTGGGCCGCGTGCTCGACCTGCCAAACCAGCAAATTCAGCTCAAGGTTGCTCAAGCACCAGGTTGCACCGTCCTGGCACCCCCACTCATCATTGGCCACTGACAGCAAGTTCTGCCGCAGCTCTGGCGTAATGGCCATCGCTTGCAATACCGCCATGACCCGATTGCCCAGTGCACGCGCATTGACACGAAAGTCTTCGGACAGCAACAACTGGCGAAGCACACGGAAAAAACGCTCGGCGTCCTGCCCTGAATCCAGCGAGTCCCAGGCAGCAAGCATCAAGCCGCGATGCTCCGGAGCCACGGCATCCCCCCATACTTCACGCGCGTGCTGCAGCCGCAGAAGCACTTGCTCCTCGTCGAGGGCCGGATCGACGCTACTCAACGAAGCCTGCAAGCGTAACGTCTGGGCCTCGCCCAAGGGGTTCGCATTCAAGCGGAACCGCCGCCGCTGCCACACGGGCAACTGGTAGAAACCCTCTGGAATGTGCCTGATCCGGTTATCCCGCAAGTCAACAGATACCAACTGAGCGTTGTCGAACACGCCCAGTGGAAACTGCGAGATCTGTGTGTCGCGCAAGTTCAGCCAGCGCAATTCAGCCAAACCCGCCAACGTGAACCTGCTCCCCAGAGGGTTGTGGGACAGGTCGAGAGACTGCAGGTTCGTGCAACTGGCCAGTGTGGCGGTTTGTGCAATGTTCAGGACGATCCGGTTGTTGGTCAGGCTCAGATGCCGCAACTGCGCTATCTGCAGCAACGGCTGCGGAAGGCGCGTCAACAGGTTCCCACCCAGATCGAGGGTTTGCAGGTTAGGGAAGGCCAGCAGCAGGCTGCTGGGCACCTCCAGAAGGTCAAGGTGCAGCAGCGACAGGCTGGTCACACCTCTGAAGCAGACCTGTGCGGGTATGTTGGGCAAGCCGCTCGATCTGAAATTGCAGAACATGACGTGGAGGTTTTCCTGTGCATTGATCTGCAGTTCCCCCACGCCCACCGACCGCCGCCAGCAATTGAACAACGTCTGGCGTAAAGCCTCTCGATCTTCCCTGACATCGCCCTGCCCTCGTGCCACCCAGGTATTCAGTGTGGCGCGAAGCACCGCGAACTCATTGCGAAGGTCAGCCAGTACGTGTTCAATCTGATGCCCTGAACGCCTGGCGTCATCGGCGAAGGTCTCGACCTGCTCATCACTCAACCACGGAAAGAGATCGCGCAGCGTTGCCCTCAGGGCACTGCCCCTTGATGCAAAACCACTTACTCCGCCACCACCCAGCGGGTAGCCAATACGTCCATCGGCCAAGCGCATGGGCCCTCGGACAGCACCTAGGCGTACCGCGCCAAGCAAACGACTGAGCTCATCACGATGGCGTGCCGCTTCGCGCGCCAGCATCACCCTGAGGTTGTGCGCGAATGGATCGCCGATCCCCATCGCCTGCCGTTGCCCTTCGGTATAGGCTGGCGCCATGACGTCAAACAACTCACCTGCCTCACCCAGCGCCGTGCCCTGGCCGCCATGCAGTTGAAACCTGCCGTTAACGTACACCAGATCGAACGCCCGCGGCCCTTGCTCGGTCTTCGCCAGTATCGGCCCGCCCAGGCAGCCTTCGTACAGGCGCCAGCGCACACCTTGTTCGCCTCCGGGTAGATACCGCAGCATGCCCAAGGCCACCCGTGCCAGGTCTGCATGCTGCGGCGTATCAAGGTACAACGCTTCAAATACGCGAGCCTGGCGGGTAGCCAGCACACTGCCCCTTGCCGCCTCGGCCAGCCCCAGTGCAACCCTTCCGCTGGACAGCAGCCGCATGCGATCCACGCTGCTGGCGGCCTGTACCAGTGCTTGCGCAGTGCGCGCGCTCAGCCCCGGGAAGACCCGGCGCAGCACTGCGCTGCCAGGGGTGTCGCTGGGCTGCAAGGCTTCGAAAAGGTGCTGCAGCAGTGTTCGGCGCTGCGTCCATGCCAACGCTGCCAATGCCCGATCTGTCAGGCCACTCGCGCCTGGCAGGCGCCGAGCGTGATCGAGCACTGTTGTATCTTCTACCGGCTCGCCACTGCGCAAACGGCCAATCATGCTGCGGATGCGTTGATCAAGCCTGACCCGCGCCACGCTGTCGATCATCCCGGGGCTCGGTGCCTGGGCGTGTACATGCAGGCCACGCAGGTCGTCGCCATCAAGGCCGTGGAACAGCAGAACCTGATCGATCTGTTCGTCATTCAGCCCATTGAAGGGTTCGCCCAAACGCCGGAACATGCGGTATCTGTCAGTCCACCGAGCCGGTTGCTCGCTCCACACCCGCCAGGCACCTGCGCCATTGTGGCGCAGCAACGGTCCGTGGCCGTCGACCGGATACAACTGCCATTGATCATCACCCGCCTCTGTCACGCGATAGTGATGCCCGTCCATTTCGATCCAGGCCAGCCCGTCCTGACGTCGAATACCCAAGGCGTCCGGGCTTGAGACTGCAACGGGTGCCTGGATTTGAAACGGGGTCATGTCTTGTTGCCAGAGTTTCTCAGTGCCGTCCTCCAGCCGCGCCGGCACCATGGCATCGACCTTCGCAGAGCGTGCCCAAACCCGTCGAGCCACACCCACCCCGGCTACCGTGGTCGCAAGCAGGGCAAGGTCTGTCGCCACATGGGTCAAATGGTCGAGCGCCTCCTGGCGATCGCCTTCCTGCCAGGCCTCGACGCCATGGTAGACCTCACCCAGCAGTTCAAAGGCCGTCACGGCCAGCAGCGCCAGGCCAACCCCAGGCACAAAGAAGCTGGCCAGGTTGAGCAGCGCCCACCCTTCGGCTGCAAGGCGCAGGTCATGCTGGCGCTGAACCTCACGATCCAGCCTGGCCACAGGGACCGCGATCATCGCCGCATCGTCCTTGATCTGGTGGATACGTGCCCGTGCCAGGCTGATGAACAACGGCTGCGGGTAAGCCTGCAAGCGCGGTTCGAGATCGCGAAAGGCCCAGCTCGGCAGGTCATCGAAGCGCTCCGCGACCTGGGCGAAAAAAGCCTGGCTGTCACGCCGCAGCACGAAGCGGCTGAAAAAACGCTGATAGGCCTTGTCTCGCAAGCAACGGCCCAGTTCGCGGTTCAGTTTGTCGATGCTCTCGAACGCGCGCCAAGGCGAAAAAGGGTCCCCAGGCACGTAAAGCAACACCCGACGCGTCGTGTTGAACAGGACGCCCTGCTCAATGACAACGAACACGGTCACCTGCTCGATCTGGCAACCCAGCAATTTAAGTTGCCTGGCCAGCACAAGGTCGCCCGCCAAGCGCGGCAGCTCCCCCTTCTCGCACACAGCCACCATCACATTGAGTTCGCTGGCATCCAGCGTTCCCTCCTGCCTGGCTTTGTAGGCGTCCACAAGCATGGTATAGCGCGTGGCATCTACAAGCTGCGATACCAGGCGCTCGGCACTGCCAGCGGGCGTGAGGATGGCATCCAGATGACGTTGATAGCACTCACCCAGGTCCAGCTCACGACACAGTCCGGCAAACTCGATGCTTGTAGGGGGTTTGACCGTGCCGTGGCGTGGAAGCAGCAGGCGGTTACCACGCGGCTGGCCACCTTCCTGCGCCTGGGCGGCCGTGAAGTTGCGCAATGCCACTTCGAGCAGCGGCTTTTCTTCATAGACCACGGCCGTCAGGTGCGCGCCCACCGGCTGACTGTTGATCACAGCTTCCCGGCGGCCCTCCAGAAACCTGAGCGAGTAAGGGTTACGGCCAAGCCCGTAACGCTCGTCGAGGGCCTTCCCCAGGGCTGATGCGACGAAACGGTCGATGCCCTCGATACCTCGCAGCACCGTGTTCACTTGCTCACAGCAGCGAAGGCTGTTTGACAATGCCCTGCCGATCTCAGGCAGTTGCTCAGCAGGTGCATGACGCAACCAGGGTGGAAGGCGCCTGCCGATGATGCCGTCCTGGAAGGCATCGATGGCGGCCTGCGCATCTGACGGCAAAGTGGTGTCCATAGCGGGGGCCTCTTCATGAAAAGAGGCCAGACTAGGTTGCCTGCTCCCCGCCAGGCGCTATATAGCTAATGCCTGCAATCAGACAACCGCCAACCCGCTAGCTGAGCGGACGCTGCACCGTATTCCGGTCCAGCGCCTCCAGCGTCAACTGCAGCAACACCGCATGCTCGCGTTGCTGATTGCGGATCTGCAGCCGCGCGATTTCCTCGTCCCGATTCCCCAGCGCCATCAGCCGTTCCAGCTCAGCGTGCATGGATTGGGGCACTTGCAAGCGAACCGCGGAGGCCTTGCGCAAGTAGTCCTGCCAGAACCACTGGCGTGACAGGTAATCAGCAATGCCCTCCCGAGTCTGTCGCGCCAGGATCCTTTCACGGGCCAGAAGAAGGTCCTGATTACTCAAGGCAGGGATCCCTGCATAAAGCATTTCACCGGGTTGGGCAGGCAAGTCCAGAGACTTGCGCAAGCCGATTCGATAGGCCAAGGCGAATTCGATCGATTCAGCACCCGCCCCCACCCGATAAGCATGTTCAGCGGCAATTTGCTCAAGCACCGCCAACCGCCACATCCGGGCACCGAGCTTCAGCAAGGCCCGTTCAGGCCGGGCAGATCCGCTGTGCCTCGTGCGCCATATCATCACTCGCAGTTCCAGGTCGGCGAAACGCGCGGTGGCGTTATCCTGGCAACCGGTCGCCGCTGCGTGCTCGAACAGCTCTTGCCTGAGGGCATCATGCTCAGACATCGCCTGGAGCATGTCGAACACACGGGCCGCCAGCGCGGATGCAGTCGATGAGAAACTGAAGGCGCCGGATTCTGTCAGCATCGACAGGGTATTGAAAAACTCTTCCGATTGCTCCTCGGCCTCCAGATGGGCCCACAGTGCCGCCATTTCATCTCGACGTTCGCCAGGCAACGCATCCAGAATGCGCAACCGGTAAGGCACGCGACTGGCCTCAAGCAAATGCCAGGTTGAAACCCCGTCATATGCTGCCCCCAGCGGATTGCCGGAAAGCTCGACCCTGCCCGAACGCCACAACTGCGACTGATGAAAACCCTCGGGCAGTTCAGAAATACGGTTGTCGCTGAGGTTCAGGGTGTGCAGTTCTGGCGCGTCCATCAGCCCGTAGGGGCACTCGGGTAACTGAGTGTTCGACAGGTAGAGGGCATTCAGCTCGATCATTGCCTGGACGGAAAATGCCCTGCGCAACGGGTTGTCCGAAAGGTTCAGGTACACCAGGGACCGGCAATCTGCCAAGACCAACGCCTGGCCTTGGTCGAGCGTGATCTGGTTACCAGACAAGTCGAGTACCTCCAGCCTCTGGACAAGCATCAGAGGCAATGGCAAACGCGTGAGTCGGCAGTTGGTGATTTCCAGGTTGCGCAAGTTGGGAAACGCCCGCAGAAACTCGTCCGGAACGTGCTCCACGCGCATGGCGCGCAAGGCCAGGATCGAGACGTGGGGAAAGCCCACTTGCGCGGGCAGGACCGGCAGCTGGCGCAAGCGGCTGATGGTCTGGGTCAGCATGAAGCGCCCGTCCTCCAGTGCTGCTTGCCCTTGCAATTCCGGCACAAGACAGCGCCAGCAGTTGATCAGCCCCTTTCTGAACTCACGCCGGGCGGCCAGTTCTGGTGACAGCAAGGCACTGCGTGCCCACTGGGTCAAGTGTCTCTTGAGCACCCCATATTGCTGCTCCAGCATAGATAACCTGGCCTGCGCGTCACCTGAGGCCAACCAGCGCCCGATCTGTTCGTCGGTAAAGGCCGGGTACAGGTCTCGCAACCGGGCCTGAAGCGCCCTTGGCCTGTTTCGCCCTGACGCCCCCCAGAGCCTGCCGCCCGCCATGGGGTAACCAATCCGGCCATCAGCCAGACGTTGCGGCGCGAGAAACGAGCCGCTCGGCTGTTCCAGCCTGAGCAGGTTCACCACGGTCTGGCGTTGGTCGAAAGCCACGTTGGCCAGCGCCTGGCGCAGCGCAGGCACAAAGGGCTGGCCTTGGCCGATGGCCGCTTGCGATGCGTCGTCATAGGCTGCGGCCAAGGTCTCGAACAACTCGCCCCTCTCACCGACAACCGTGTGCGTTCGGGCACGCAGGCGGAACAACCCATGACGATGAAGCAAGTCAAACGTCTGCGTCGATCCCTCGACCGTCAGTAACGGCTCGCTGGCATCACCGTCGTACAATCGCCACCCCGGCCCGCCAGCCCCCGGCACATGCACCAGCAGATTCAGGACCACACGCGCCAGGTCGAGGTTTTGCGGCGTATCGATGCACAGCGCCTCATACACACGCGCCATTCGGATTCGCGCAACCTGCAACCTTGCTGCCTCGGCCATCAGCAACGGCACACGCCCCGTCTCACGTAAAAGCTGCAGGTCATCCTCGCTGGCATCGCGCAGCACCTCATCCGCGGCCAAGCGGTGCAGGCTGGCAAAATTCTGCCGTAAGAGACGGCCCGTTTCCGTGTCGGGATTCTGCTCTTCGTACACCGCCTGTAGAAGTTCTCGTCGCCCGATCCAAGCCACATCGGCTAACGCTGCTCCGTCCTTGCCGGCGGCTTGTGGAAGGCGCATGACCCGCTCCAGCAGTTGCGGGTCTGCAGTTACACCGCCCTCGCGCAGCTGGTTGACCAACGTACCAATCCTGCCAGCGAGCCGCACGCGCGTGACGGTATCGACCAACGCTGCCTCCGGCGGTCGGCCATACACATGCCAAGCTCGCAGGTGCTGATCATCGAGGCCATGGATCACCAGCGACCGGTCGATCTGCGCATCGTCAAGGTCGCTGAAGGGCCCGCCCAGGCGGCGGAACAACTGACGTGTGTCGCCCCACTCGGCGGGCTGCTCGCACCACAGCCGCCAGGCACCGGCCCCATTGTGACGCAGCGGCGGCGCATAGCCCTGATAAGGGAGCAATTGCCACTGTTCATCGTGGTCGTGCCAGGTCATCTCATACCAGTGCCCGTCCATGCTGATCCAGCGGCGCTCGCCCAGGCGGTGCATACCCTCCATGTCCGGCTCCGCCGTGTCTGGCGGGCTTTCGCAGCGATAGGGGCTGAGGTCTGCGTTCCACAGTTTTTCCCCACCGTTTTCCAGCTGCGCGGGTACCAGCTTGTCCACCACGCTCCAGGCGCGCCGGGCCGTGGCAACGACGGCAACGGTTGCCCCGACAGCCAGCAGCCCCTTGCCTACATTCAGCAGGTGCGCCAGTGCCGCATTGCGTTCGTTGTCCTGCCAGTCCCCTACAGCCTGGAACGTCTGCTCAAGCAGTTCCCAGGCCATCACCCCCAGCAACACCGCGCCGATGCCCGGAACGAAGAACCCTGCAACACCCAACAGGGTCCAGCCTTCAGCACGCAAACGGCGGGCGTGTTCGGCCTGGACCTCGCGATCGAGCAAGGCCACGGGCGGGGCGATGACCGCAGCATCGTCCTTGATCCGCGCAATCCAGTCGTCAGCAAGGTGTTCGAACAGTGGCAGGCGATAGGCAAAGGTCTGCTCATCAAGGTCCCGGGTTGCCCAGCCGGGCACGTCATCGAGGCGCTCACTGACAGCCGAGAAGAATCGCTGGCTATCGCGCCGGCGCACGAAGCGGTTGAAGAAACGCCGGTAGTCATCTTCGCGCAGGCGTTTGCCAAGCACCCGGCGGGCGTAATCTTCCAGGTCGCTGCGCACGCTCCAGGGGCCGCGCGGGTCACCCGGCACATAGACCAGCACGCGCTTGCTGGTGTTGAACAACACGCCCGCGTCGATCACGTCCAGCACGACGATCTCCTGCAAGCGGCAGCCGAACAACGCCAACTGTCGCACGCGAACCGATGCGCCTTCGAGCTTGCCGAGCGTGTCCTTGGTGCACAGCGCCACCACCCACTGCAGTTCGTCTGCGCTCAATACGCCCTGCGCCCTGGCTTGCAGGGCATCCACCAGCATGCTGTAGCGTTGCCGGCGTGTCAGCAATCCCCTGACTTGGGGCTGGAGTACCGAATCCAGATGCGCCTGGTATTTCTGCCCAAGATCCAGCGCTCGACACAGCCTGGCGAAGCCCGTTGCAGACAGTTCACGACGCTCTGCGCCGCGCACGCTCACCAGACAATTGCCCTGTGGCTGGTCGCGCTGCTGTTCCGCGGTGAAATTGCTCAAAGCGGCTTCGAGCAGAGGAATGTCGTAGTAGTCGCTACCGACAACCGGAAGCCGACTGGTTACATAATGGATCGTGTGTGAGGGAAAGGTGTACCACTGGCGAAAGTACAGGCGATCGACGTCAAGGTCGCCGTGGGCACCGAGCGCCTGCTGCAGCAAGGGCTGGGTAAATGCATTCAGGTTGCGTAGCCGCGCCAGCGCTGACGACAAGCCTGCGCGGCAGGCCAGCAGTTCAGCCAGCGCCTCGCTCAGCAGGGTGAATTCGGCCATGCTCAGCCGCTTCATCCAGGCCGGCAGCCGCTGTGCGATGTAGTGATCCTGGCATGCTTGTGCCATGGCAAGGGTATCGACCACAGCCGATGGTTGACTGCTATTGTTCTGCATCTCTGCCTCCGCGACGACATGGAGGACCGAGTCTGAAGACTGTTGCGTCATGCTGACGCCTAGCTATCTACCACCCGTTCAGAACAGCAGTAACTGATGGTCGGTAAGGCGCGTGAAATCATCGCCGACAAAGGGCAGGATGGCGTCGGCCACCGGCATTAGCTGACGGCTGATGTAGTGATCGTAGTCGATCGGTGCCTGCAGGTTTTCCAGCGGTTCAGGCCCGGCGGTGGTGATCACATAGCTGATCCAGCCCCCTCGCTGATACTGCAGAGGGCGCTGCAGACGCTTGTTGTAGTCGTCGGCAAGGCGTGCGGCACGCACATGCGGCGGCACGTTGCGCTGGTAATCGGCCAGCGGGCGACGCAGGCGCTTGCGATAAACCAGCAGTTCGTCCTGCTCGCCCGCCAACGTGCGCCGCACATACTCGCGCACGTAATCACGGTAGGGCTCGCTGCGGAACACGCGGCCGTAGAGTTCCTGCTGGAACTGCCGGGCCAGCGGTGACCAGTCGGTGCGCACCGATTCCAGGCCCTTGTAAACCATTTCTTCAGCACCGTCGGGCCGCTGCACCAGGCCGGCATAGCGCTTCTTGCTGCCTTCGTCGGTACCGCGGATGGTGGGCATCAGAAAGCGCCGGTAATGCACCTCGAACTGCAACTCGAGGGCGCTCTGCAGGTTCATGGTCTCGTGCAGATGGGCTTGCCACCATTGGTTGACCTTTGCCACCAGTTCGCGGCCTATGCGCGCCGCGTCTGCCTCGGCATGGGCGCCCTTGAGCCAGACGAAGGTGGAGTCGGTGTCCCCGTAGATCACATCGTAGCCGCACGCCTCGATCAGGGACCTGGTCTGGCGCATGATCTGGTGGCCGCGCATGGTGATCGACGACGCCAGGCGCGGGTCGAAGAAACGGCAACCGCTGGAGCCAAGCACTCCGTAGAAGGCATTCATGATGATCTTCAAGGCCTGTGACAGCGGCGCATTGCCCTCGCGCTTGGCCGCTTCCCTGCCCTGCCACACCCGTTCGACGATGGCTGGCAGGCAGTGCTGTGTGCGTGAAAAACGCCCACCGCGAAAGCCCTCGACCGAATGTGCGTCGTCAGGCTGACGCAGGCCTTCGATCAGCCCTACCGGGTCGATCAGAAAGGTACGAATGATCGACGGGTACAGGCTCTTGTAGTCCAGCACCAGCACCGAGTCGTAAAGCCCTGGCCGCGAATCCATGACGAAGCCGCCGGGGCTGGCTTCGTCTGGGCGGCTGCCAAGGCTGGGCGCGACGAAGCCAAGGCGGTGCATCTGTGGAATGTACAAGTGACAGAACGCGGCTACCGACCCACCGCTGCGGTCCACGGCCAACCCCGTCACCGACGCACGTTCGAGCAGGAAGTCGAGCAGCCGGGTATGGGCGAAAATGCGCGTGACCAGTTCGCAGTCCTTCAGGTTGTAGCGCGCCAGGGCCGGTTTGTCTTCGGCGAAGCGGCGATTGATTTCGTCCATGCGTTGGTACGGCGTGTCGATGGACTTGCCTTCACCCAGCAGGGTCTGGGCAACGTTCTCCAGGCTGAACGAGGGAAAACTCCAGGTAGCCGAACGCAGCGCCTCGATGCCATCGATCAGCAGCCGCCCCGGCGCATCGGCGAAGACATGGCCGCCACCGGCATGGCTGCGCAGGGTCATGACCGCACCGTTGCGCCCCAGGGCCAGTGGCACCTGCAACGACTTGGCGTGCTCATGCAGCAGGCGCAGGTCGAACTGCACCAGGTTCCAGCCAATGATCGCGTCCGGGTCATGCCTGGCCATCCACTGGTTGAGCCGGGTGATCAAGGCGGCGCGATCGGCGCAATACTCCAGGTCGAAGTCAAGCCCGCTGGCATCGCCGTTGGCCGGGCCGAGCATGTACACCTGGCGCTGGCCACAGCCCTCCAGCGCGATGCTGTACAGCTCACCACGCTCGCTGGTCTCGATATCCAGCGACACCAGGCGCAGCGCCGGGCGATAGCCTGGTAGCGGCCTGAGCTGGGCTTCCCGGTAAACGCCCTGCGCATCCGGCTGGCCAGTGAACTGCACCGGCGCCGTGATGAAGCGCTCCATGAGGTAACGCTCCGGCGGCCGGATATCGGCCTCGAACACGTCGATACCGGCCGTACGCAGACGCTGCTCCAGTTGCATCAATTGGCGATGCTGGCGGGTATAGAGGCCGAGCATCGGGCGATGCTCGAAGTCCTTCAGACGCAGTGGCTTGAGCTGGGTCCCGGTTTCGTTGGCCAGCAGCACACGGGCATGCTCGGCCTGCGCCTGAGGAATGAAGGCCACCGACTCCTGCGCCGCCAGCCGCAACAGCCGCGGCCCGGCATCGGTGGCCAGCCAGAACTCCACGCAGGTGCCTTCCGGCGTATCGTGCCAGTGCCGGGTCAGGACAAAACCCTGCTGCAACTCCACTGCGTCGACCTCTGGATTGTCTGTAGATGGCGTTATTCTACCTGTGTCGTGCCTGGCATGAGTGTTTTAGCGCCACCCCGCCACAAAACCGCTCCTGCGCCCGGCCACGGCCAGCAGCCAGGCCAAGGCGATCAACACCAGCACCACCCCGCCAAACCACTCAACGCCCGCCCCAGCCAGCAGCAAGCCGCCAATGATCCCGCCCAGGGCAATGGCGCAGTTCCACACCGTCACCAGCATCGACTGCGCTACGTCACCACCCGGGCCTGCGGCGTCGGCGCACGCTGTCTGCAGCAGGGTCGGGGCACCACCATAGGTCATTCCCCACAAGGCGATGCTCAAGTACACAAGCCACGACGATGCCTGCCCCAATGCCAGCGTGGCCAAGGCAAAACCGGCCAGGCTCAGCAACACCAGCTTGCGCAGGTGCCGGTCGACCAGCAGCCCTACCAGGCCGATCCCGGCCAGCGCCGACAGACCGAACACCATCAGCACAGGGCCAATGTCCGCAGCCATGCCGGCTGCCGCCAGCAACGGCACGATATAGGTGTAGAGAATGTTATGGCCAAGGATCCAGGTGAGGATCACCAGCAATACGATCAACACCCCCGGCGTGCGCAATACCTGCATGGCCGCCGGGCGCTTGCCGGCAGCCTGCCCCGGGTAGTCCGGTACGGATCGCAACACCCATACCACCAGCAGCGACGCCACCAGCGTGACGACCACGAACGTCGCGCGCCAGCCCAACCCTGCCCCCAGCCAGGTCGCAATCGGCAAGCCGAGCGACAAGGCAATCGGCTGCCCGAGCATGGCCAGCGCCATGGCCCGGCCCTGCAACGGTACCGGCACCATGCGCCGGGCATGGCCAGCGATCAGGCCCCATGCCAGGCCGGCCGCAGCCCCCGTGAAAAAGCGCAGCACCAGGGTCAGCGTGTTGGAGTTCGACAAGGCCGTCAGCCCGTTGAACAGCACGAAGCCGATGATCGCCAGCAACAGCGCCCGGCGCCGATACCAGCCTTGGGTCAACGTAACCAACGGGATGGCGGTCAGTAACGAGCCCAAGGCATACGCCGTGACCCATTGCCCAGCCATGGCCTGGCTGATGTGCATACCATCGGCAATCTGGTCGAGCAGACCCGCAGGCAGGGTTTCGCTGAGAATGGCGATGAAACCGGTCATGGCCAGCGCCAGCAGCCCGCCAACGGGCAGACGTTCGTTGCTGGCGGCCAGCAACGGTGGGGAAGATGTCTGGGACATTGCAAACGCCTTGAGTGGGAAACGAGGCGGACAGTCTGCAAGACCAGGCCATTGCGGAAAAAGACGGTTACAATGCCGCTCACCCAGGACATCAGCGTCCGCAATCAGGAGTGGGACATGGACAGCCTCAGCGGTTTCGTGGTCTTCAACCGGGTGGCCGAAACACGCAGCTTCGTTGCCGCCAGCCAGTCACTGGGGATCAGTGCCTCGGCAGTGGGCAAGCGCGTGGCGCGCCTGGAAAGCCGCCTGGGCGTGCGCCTGTTCCACCGCAGCACGCGCAGCATCACCCTCACTGCCGAGGGCACGATGTTCCTCGAACGCAGCCGGCGCATCCTTGCCGAAATCGAAGCTACCGAGCAGGAACTGTCGCAGGCCAGCGAAACCCCACGCGGGCGCCTGCGGGTGAGCATGCCGCAGGTGACCAGACTGGTAATGCCGGCACTTGCCGAGTTCATGGCCCTGTACCCACAGGTTGAACTGGACCTGGACTTCTCCGACCGCATGGTGGATATCGTCGGCGAAGGCTTCGATGTGGTGATGCGCGGCGGGCAGCCGGCGGACTCTCGGCTCAGCGCCAAATTCCTGGGGCACTTTCAGCACCGTCTGGTAGCCTCGCCCGAGTACCTGCGCGAACGTGGCACACCCTTGCACCCACGCGACCTGGCGGCGCATACCTGCCTGCATTATCGCTTCCCCAGCAACGGCAAGCTGGAAACCTGGCCGCTGCGCCAGGAGCACCCCGAGCAAGCCTATGACATCCCCATCTCGATGGTCTGCAACCACGTCGAAACACGCGTCTGCTTTGCCTTGAACCACCGCGGCATTACCTGTCTGCCGGACTTCAACGTGGGTCGTGAACTGGGCAATGGCTCACTGGTCAGTGTCCTCGACGACTTCATGGAACGGCGCGGCAGCTTCTACCTGCTGTGGCCGTCCGGGCGGCAGATGCCGCCAAAGTTGCGGGTATTCATCGATTTCATGCTCGATCGGGTGTTCAACCGTACAGGTAGTTGATGTCCTTGTAGGCCAGCGGCGGTACCTGGCCGAGCAGGAAGTCACGCAGCTTGTGCATCTGCCGCGCTTTTGGGCTGGCCTTGAGCCAGGTCATGTAGTAACCGTCGCCGGTGGCCACGGCATGCTTGAAAGGCGTGACCAGGCGCCCGGCGGCCAGGTCGGTGCTGGCCAGTACCAGATCGACCACTGAAATACCCAAGCCTTGCTGGGCGGCCGATATGCCCTGGTCGAGGGTATCGAACACCTGCCCCTGGTCGATGCTGATGTCCAGCGCATCCATTCGCGCCAGCCAACGCCGCCAGTCACGCCGGTCGGGTGACGGGTGCAGGAACTCGCATCGGGGCAGGTCGGACAGTTGCGGTTGCACCTGTGACATGTAATCCGGATGACATACCGGGATCAGCCATTCATCGAACAGCTTGAAGCTCTCGATATCGGCGGGAAAACGCCCGCTGGCCAGGAGAATGGCGCAATCGTAGGGCTCGGAATAGAAGTCCACACTGTCGATATCCATCCACACGCTGGACAGTTGCACACTGCAGTTGTCCTCGACCTTCTTGAACGCATCCAGCGCCCGCAGCAGCCAGCGCACCGTAAGCGTGGAAGGCGCCTTCAGGCGCAGGCCGTAGCGATCCTGACGCAGCAGTGCGCAGGCATTTTCGATGATCTTGAAGCCGACCTTCAGCTCTTGAGCCAGCAGACGGCCGTGTTCGGTCAGGCTCAGCTTGGGGCCCCGACGCTCGAACAGGTCGCAGCCGAACAGGGCTTCGAGGGTCTTGATGTGGTGGCTGACGGCGCCCTGAGTCAGGGCCAGCTCTTCAGCCGCACGGGTGAATGAGCCATAGCGAGAGGCCACCTCGAAGGCACGCAACGCGTGCAAGGCCTGAATCCGTTCCGACATGGCGGTGTCCCGAGCATGAGTAAGACTAATAGTAGGTCATAACTCCACGCGTTTTACAACGTCAAGAGCGTCTCGGAAAATGCAGGTAAATAACAAACATAACCAAGATCCTGCCTGCATGTGACTGGAACGTTCACTTAAATCAACGCCTGGGGAAATCATGTTTACGGGATATGGAAATTGCTATCGCCTGGATGCGCTGGAGCTCGCCACTGAACATGGTTACAACATGCAACATTGGACGTTCAAAACCATAGAACACTTTCGCAGTATTCTCGCCAACCCCGAATTCCCCTGCCTGTTCGGCCGCAAGGCGGTAAACGGCGAAACCTGCCATATTCTCTTCGCCCGCGCCGAGCAACTGGCTGATGATATCGCACAGGGCCTGGCCAATTATGTGCGCACCGTCGCACCGATCGCCCCCAAGCAGCGCATCGGCAGCCCTTTGGTGGTGTTTCTCGAAACCGCAGCCGGCAGCAGCCTGGCCGAGCAGCAGGCCCTGGCCTGGAAGGTACTGCGCGGCGTGCATGCGCGCGACCCGCACCCTTGGCCTCAAGGCATCCCGACCGATCCCGACGATACCGGCTGGTCGTTCTGCTATGCCGGCATGCCGCTGTTCATCAACATGAACTTCCCCGGCCATCAGCAGATGAAAAGCCGCAATCTGGGCCAGCACATCACCTTCGTCATCAACCCGCGGGAGAACTTCGACGAAGTGGCCAACGCCAACACCGAGAGTGGCAAGCGCATCCGCGAGCGCATTCGCGAGCGCGTGCATCACTACAACGACGGCGTTGTGCCCGACACCCTTGGCTTTTTCGGCGATACCGACAACTACGAGTGGAAGCAGTATCAACTGCAGGAGACAGGCTCGCTCAACCCGTCACGCTGCCCGTTCCACGCCCATGCCGCACACCAGGCGACACCCGACATACTGATCGAGAACTGACCGTGAATACCGCACTCACCGCCACCTACGCCCTCACCGTGCTGCTACTGATCGCCACTCCCGGCCCGGTGGTGGCACTGATCGTCAACACTGCGGCCGCCTCCGGCTCGCGCAAGGCCATGTTCACCGCCGTCGGCACCAACTGGGCATCACTGGTGCTGATCGGCGCGGCAGCCTGGATCATCCTCACCAGCGCCGCCATCGACAAGGCATGGCTCAGCACCATGAGCCTGCTGGGCTGCCTGTTCATCGGCTACATTGCCATCGGCACGCTGAGGGACGCCCTGCAGGCACCCGCGTCAGACGCGACGAGCGAGGCCCCCAAGGCTGGGCGCGGCGGGCTGATGCAAGGCTTCATGGTGGGCATTTCCAACCCGAAAGACATCATTTTCTTCATCGCTTTCTTCCCGCAGTTCATCCAGATCACCGAATCGTTCGGCAAGAGCATGGTGGTGCTGTCGCTACTGTGGGTGGCCATCGATTTCGCCGTGCTCAGCCTGTACATCTTCGCCATCGGCAAGATCGCTTCGCAGCGCAGCAACCGCCTCATCAGCCTGGCCTCGGGCGTCGCCCTGCTGCTGATCGCCGGCGGCGGCCTGCTGTACAACCTCAAGGAACTGGCGGCCTGAACCTGCTGCTAAGCACCCGGCATCAGCGAAGGAGAGACCATGACCACGACTGACACGCGCCCGTCTCCTTCGCCGCTGCAGCAGGACTACCAGCGTTTTCTCCTGCTGGGCAGTCGCCGTGCACCCTATACCCTGCATGTGCACGAAACCGGCTACCGCTCCGGCACCATCAACACCGATGCCCTTGGCTTGCGTTACAGCCATTGCGCCGGCAAGCGCTTTTCAGCGGCCGAGCACGGTGGTGCGTCGCGCATCAACCTGCTGGTCGGCGGCTCCACAGCCCTGGGCATCGGCGCCAGCTCCGACGAACACACCGTGGCCTCGCACCTGTCGATGCTCACGGGCGAAGTGTGGCTGAGCCTGGCCGGCTGCGGGCTCAATGCCAGCCAGGAATTGATGATGTTCCTGACCCACCAGCACCGCCTTGGCCAGCTTGGCCATGTGGTGGTGCTCAGCGGCCTCAACAGCCTGGCCCACGAAGCCCTGCGCGAAGTCCTCGCGGGGACCAACGACCCGCAGCACGCCAAGGCCTACCAGGCCTTTCTCAACAGTTTCAGCGAAGGCCTGCAGCCCTGCGCACCACCCCGTCGGCAGTCGCTGTGGCGGCGCATCGGCCAGGCGCTGGCCCCTCCCGTGGTCGCAGCTCCGGTCAGTTGGCCACTGTCGCCCCCGGAAAAACGACTGGCCCGTGCCGCCGACAACATCGGCCGTACCTTGCGCCAATGGGACCGCCTCCTGGCAGACAGCCACGCCACGCTCACCTTCATCCTGCAACCCTTGCTGCCCTGGTGCCGGGATACTCTGCCCGCCGGCGAGCAAGCCATGCTGACCGCGCTGCAGCAACAACCGGCGAACTTCGACCGGCTGCTGGAGGGCGCATTCGACAGACAGTTACATTCGGCATTTTTCCGCCGCATCAAAAGCCAGGCCGACCCGGTGCCCTGCTACGACATGAACTGCATGCTCGACAGCTCGCCAGTGTTCAGCGCCGACCTGTTCATCGACCGCCTGCACCTGAACGATCTGGGCAACAATGCCTTGGCCAAGGTGATCACCGCCAAGCTTGGGCTGGCCCAGGAAAAACATGCGCAGCGCAAGGTCACGCCGATCAAGCTCGTCTGACAGTTGCCGGGTGGTCTTTCGGCAACCCCCCTTGGGTGGCTAGAATACGTCGTCGTTACGATTTGCCCGAGGCGCACGCTTGACCGCCATGACCACCGAAGCCGTCCTTCCGTACCTGGCCATCCATGGGGTTTGCCTGTGAGCCTTGTGCGGCGCCTGCCCCCGCTATTGGCTGCGCTGATGCCGCTGGCCGCACAAGCGCTGGAGGTACGCATCGACCCTCATGCCGACTTGCTCTACCGGCAGGCCTTGCCGCTGCTGGAGCAGGCCGATGACCAGAGCGACGCTGCCAGCACGCTGCGCACAGCAGTGGGGCGTGACCCTGAGCTTAGCCGCCAGGGCCAGGCCATGGCTCACACCTTGCCGACAGCGGTTGCCCTGCTGAAAAAATCGGTAGCGCTTGGCCACCCGGTCGCACAGTACCGCCTGGCGTTGTACTACATGACGTACCTGCCCGCCGCGCAAATCCCGGAGGCCGCCTGCCCGTTGCTCGAAGCCAGCCTCAAACAGGGGTTTGCCGCGCCGGCGCCAGCCATCGCCACCTGGTGCCGGCCCTACAACGTCAGCAGCGAGTACCGTACAGCGCTGGAGGCCATCCCCAGCATGGCCACCGTGTACGCCCCCTACTACCCGCAACCGGCCACACGCCTGGCCTGCAACCGCAGCCGGCCACAAGGCCTGGAAATGTTGTGGGGGCGTCAGCGCGACTACCAGGCCGAGGTGTACCGCCTGCTTGGCGACCTCGACCCACAGCACCGCACGAGCCTGCTGCAGAAAGCCGTAGACATCAATGGCTGCGCAACGGCGCACCAGCTGCTGACCAGCCGCCCATAACCCAGGCTCATTCGGGGCCGCTTTGCGGCCCTGTTGTCAGGTGGCCACTGAGGTTGGGGCGAACACACGTCGGTCAGCAAGATCGTTCAAGCCATCCCCTGCACCGTCTGTCATGCTGGCCTGCCACGTAGCCGTAATGCAGCCATCATGCCCCACATCGCCCGCCAAGCCTTTCTTCACGGCGCCATTGCCATTATCCCGTTGTCCCTGGCCGTTGCCCCTTGGGGCCTGCTGGCCGGCTCCATGGCCATTGAGGCCAACCTCAGTGCCTGGCAAGGGCAAGGGCTGTCAGCCATCGTCTTCGCCGGTGCCGCGCAGTTGGTGGCCATTGGCATGCTCAAAGGGGGTGCCAACCTGGCATCTATCCTGCTCACCACCCTGCTGCTGACCTCGCAGCACCTACTGTATGGCCTGTCGATGCGCCCAGTGCTGTCCAGCCAGCCTTTGCGCTGGCGGCTCGGCCTGGGCTTTCTGCTGACCGACGAATTCTTCGCCCTGACCAGCCAGTACGACCAGCAGCAATTCAACCGCTGGTATGCCCTGGGGGTGGGCCTTACCTTCTACATCGCCTGGAACCTGTTCACCCTGGCCGGCATACTGCTGGGCCAGAACATTCCACACCTGGACCAATTCGGCCTTGATTTCTCCATTGTCGCCACTTTCGTCGCCCTGATCGCGCCGCTGGTACGCAACCTGGCCACCGTGGTGTGCGTAGCCGTGTCGCTGTTCTGTTCGGTGCTGTTCAGCTACTGGCACTGGGAAACCGCCCTGGTGGTCGCAGGCCTGCTGGGCATGAGCGCCGGGTTCATCTGCCAGAAATTTGCCGGAGCCCGCGCATGACCTGGATCCTGATTTTCGCCATGGGTGCCATCGTGTTCCTCAACCGCTACGCGTTCCTGGAGCCACGCCTGCCCTTGCGCCTGAGCTCGAATGCCCGGCAGTTTCTCGGCTTTGCCGTGCCGGGCATGCTCACCGCCATCTGCGGCCCGATCATCTTCATGGCTGACCACCAGCTCAACCTGAGCCTGCTCAACCCCTACCTGCTGGGCTCCCTTGTGGCCATCGCCCTGGTGCTGTTGACCCGCAGCGTATTGCTGAGCATGCTGGTGAGCATGTTGATCTTCTTCCTTCTGCGCAGCTGGCTGGCATGAGCATGCCCTTGCCCGAGCAGACACACCTCTGGCAGGCGCCAGCCCTTGGCGACGTCGAGATGCTGCACGCTCGCTACTATCAGCAGCGCTTTGCCCCGCATGTGCACGAGGGCTATGTATTCACCGTGATCGAGTCGGGCGCCCAGCGCTTCTGGCACCGCGGCAGCGAGCACCTGGCACCGGTCGGCAGCATGGTGCTGATCAACCCCGACGAACTGCATACCGGCGCTACGGCCCATGAAGCCGGCTGGCGTTATCGCGGCTTCTATCCCGAGCACGAGCGGGTGACCGGTGTGCTCGACGAACTGGAACTGGGCCGCCACGGCATGCCCAGCTTCAAGGACAGCGTGATCCATGACCCGGCCCTGGCCATCGCTTTCAGCCAGCTGCATCAGTTGTCCGAAGCCAGCGCCAGCGCCTTGCAGCAGCAGACGGCCTGGCGCCAGGCGGTGCTGGCCCTGGTGCAGCGGCACGGGCAGTGCGCCGAGCCTTCGGCCCCTGGCCACGAACCCCTGGCCGTAGCCCGCGCCCGCGAACTGCTGGAAAGCCAACTGGCCGACCCGCCTTCACTGGAAGCGCTGGCGGGCGCGGTGAATCTATCGCCGTTCCACTTCGCCCGGGTGTTCCGCCAGGCCACCGGACTGCCACCCCACGCCTGGCTGAAGCAACGCCGCCTGGCCCGCGCCCGCGAAATGCTGAAGCACGGCCTGGCCGCTTCGCAAGTGGCGTTCGACCTCGGCTTTGCTGACCAGAGCCATTTGAGCCGGCAGTTCAAGCAAGCCTATGGGGTGACCCCGGGGGCGTATCGGCAAGCCTGCGTTCACTCTGCCCTACGCGCGTGAAAGGGCGGCAGCGCCCTCTCGAGCATGCAGACCCGCCAGCAGCTACCAGATTGTGCAGTTGAGCACTTCAACAGGCACTTTCAGATCCCGAGCCTTGAATCCCTTGCACGGCACGAGCATCAACTTTAAACATGCTGTTTATAAGTAACGAGTTGTTACTGCGCCGCAAGAGCAGCCACTTGCAGCTGCCGCAGCGCGCCTTGCAAAGGCCGCAAGAGCCTGGCCAACCCTCTGCTACACTGACAAGGCTGAACGGAGGATCCTGCCATGTCCGAAAGAGAGCTCACCACCCTTCTGTCGCTGATGAACCAGCGCCAGGCCTGTCTGAGCAGTGCCTGCAAGGAGATTGCCGACTGGATCGACCGGCAGGGCGATGTGCCCGCCGCCGGCAAGATCCGCGCTAGCCTGAAGGCACTGGAGGCCGATGAGGCCCAGGTTCGAAAGACCCTGACGTCACTGACCCTCGACAGACCGCTACCGCGCTTTCGTAGCTGAAAGGCGCAGTTGAAAAAGAAAAGGGCCGCTGAACGCGGCCCTTTGATCTGTCAGTGGTTCATGTGCATGTGATCATGCCCACCACCCGCTTCGGCGTTGAGCGCACGCACTTGCGCCTGAACTTCCAGGGTTTCCTTGGCGCCCTTGGCATCCTCGATGGTCAGGGTCAGTGGCACTTTCTCCCCTTCCTTCACCTGATTGTGCAGGCCCATCAGCATGACATGCAGGCCATTCGGGTCCAGGGTCACTGCCTTGCCGGCTGGCAACTCGACAGCCTTGACCTCACGCATGCCCATCACGTCACCGTTCATGGTCATCTCGTGCACCTGCACGGTCTTGGCCACGGGCGAAGACACGCCCACCAGCTTGCTGTCGCTGCTGGCAGTCAGGACCATGAAAGCACCGGTAGACTGCTGGTGCGGCACGCTGGCACGCACCCAGGCATCACTCACGGTGGTCTGGGCCAGGGCCGGCAGCGCCAGCCCCATCAGTACCAGGGCAGTCAAACCGCGTTTGATCGGTTGCATCGACATTCAGCAGATCTCCATCAGGGTGACCAGATCTTCGGCGCATTCCTTGGCGTTCAGGGAATGGCCCAGGCTCAGGCGCAGGGTGCCACGTGTATCGTAGACGTAGCTGGTGGACGAGTGAGAAATGGTGTAGGTGTCTCCGGCCGGAACCTTCTCGTAGAACACCTTGAACTCCTTGGCCACGGCGGCAATTTCCTCGGGGGTGCCGGTCAGCGCGGTGAACGTCGGGTCGAAGGCCTTGACGTAGGCATCGAGCACCTCGGGCGTGTCGCGCTCCGGGTCCAGGGTGATGAACACCACCTGGAACAGGTCGCGGTCGCGGCCCCTCAGCAGCTTGCGAATCTGCGCCGCACGCGCCAGCGTGGTCGGGCAGACGGCCGGACACTGGGTGAAGCCGAAGAAGACCATCGGCATGCTGCCGTAGAAGCTCGACAGGGTGCGCACGTTACCTTGCGGGTCTTTGAGGCTGAACTTGCGCCCGAGGATATCGTTGCTCATGTTCTTGCCGTACTTGAACTCGAGCCCCCGGGCCGGGCTGCAGCCTGCCAGCAGGCCAAGCCCGAGAACGCCCATGCCGGCGACAACCGAACGCCGGGTCAAAAGATCATTCATGAAACCATCCTTTACAGGGAAGGTGCCGGCCCTCGGGACGGGCCGGTCGAAAAACCGGGGCATTCTGGCATGACACCCAGAGGGGTTCTACCCGACCAACGCGGGGATGGCCTGCAGCCCTTTGAATACGGGCTGCGGCCTGTTGTCGCAGGGGTTGAAACCGTAACACTTTGTTGCTAAGGGAGCCGCCTTCAACTCAGTAGTAGGCGTTTTCTTTCTGGCTGTGGTCAGTCACGTCGCGCACGCCCTTCAGCTCCGGAATACGCTCGAGCAGGGTGCGCTCGATACCTTCCTTCAGGGTGACATCGGCCTGACCGCAACCCTGGCAGCCCCCACCGAACTGCAGCACGGCAATGCCGTCATCGACCACGTCCACCAGGCTCACCTGGCCACCATGGCTGGCCAGGCCGGGGTTGATCTCGGTCTGCAGGTAGTAGTTGATACGCTCGTTGATCGGGCTGTCTTCGTTGACCATCGGCACCTTGGCGTTTGGCGCCTTGATGGTCAGCTGGCCGCCCATGCGGTCGGTGGCGTAGTCGACCAGCGCGTCTTCCAGGAACGGCACGCTGACTGCATCCAGGTACGCGGTGAAGCTTTTCAGACCCACGGCGGTGTCGTCAGGCTTCTCTTCGCCCGGCTTGCAGTAGGCGATGCACGTTTCGGCGTACTGGGTGCCCGGCTGGGTGATGAAAATGCGAATGCCGATGCCGGGCGTATTCTGCTTGGAGAGCAGATCGGCCAGGTAGTCATGGGCGGCGTCGGTAATGGTTATAGCGCTCATGTAGGTTCCTCACAGACTTGCGACCAAGTGTACGCCAACCCGGCCTTTGAACAAAGTCCTAGCAATTGACTCGGGAAAGCGCATATTCCGGGGCCGGCCCCCGTTGCGCCGTCAGCCAGGCCTGCATTCGCCGGTACAGGCCACGCTCCAGCCACTGGTAGCTGAACCACGACATTAGTCCAATGGACGGCACGCACAGGGCAAATGTCAGGAACGGGTTCAGCTGTAGCCGCTGGGTGGCGAACCAACCGGCATACAGCACCAGCACATGAATCAGGTACACCGAGTACGAACAGTCGCCAAGGGCCTTGAGCAGCCGATTGCCCTGGAACAGCGGCTCCATGGCCACGAAGGCCAGGACGATCATCGCGCTCGGCACCCCCCAGTACAGCAAGCGCTGGGACGCGTCCAGATAGTAGATCGCCAGGCCCGCCATCCCCAACAACGCCAGCGGCAACACCCTGCCCTGCCGGATCAGTCCGCGGCGATACAGTACGCCCACACCGATGCCCAGCAGAAACTCGTAGATGATGTCGTTGTTGTAGAAGCGGCTGACCACGCCCATGCGCCCCAGCCCCTCACTGACCAGCAACAGTGCGGCAGTCACCAACAGCAGGTGATGCCGTTGGCGTACCAGGAAGGCCAGGCCGAACAGCAGGTAGAAGAACATCTCGAAGTTCAGCGTCCAGCCCACGTTCAGGGTTGGGTACAGGCCATAACCACCGGGGTTTTCCGCCGGAATGAACAGCAGCGACAGGAACAGGTGCGGCCAGGCAAACGCCTGATGTGGCATCCATTGGCTGAATGCCAGCAGCAACATGGCCATCAGGGCGGTGTAGAACCAGTAGGCCGGGACGATGCGCAGCGCCCGATTGAGCAGGAACTGGCGCGGTTCGATGGCTTTGTCGCGGGTCGACAGGTAGATGACCAGCCCGCTGATGACGAAGAAGATGTCGACACCTACGGCGCCGCGGTCTGCAAGCAGTTGGCCGATGGGGCCGGTGGCGTGGAAGTCGAAGAAGATCTGCATGAAATGGTGGCAGACCACCACCCAGGCGGCGAACGCCCGCAGTGCCTGAAGCGAATACAGCATGGAATACCCTGCGCTAGGCGGTGCATTGAGGCCCGTATCGAGTGCAGAAGCCGGCGCCAGCCTTGAGAGCAGCGCCGTACCTGTTGTAGGAGCGGGTTCACCCGCGAAGGGCTGCAAAGCAGCCCCCTTTGCAATCGATCAAGACCACCCACCCGTTCCGACCGCAAGGTACTCGGAAAAGTCAGCCAACCCGATCAGAGGTTCTCGTAGCGGTTCATGTCCAGCACGCCCGCCTCGACCGGTTCGGTCTCCTTGATATAGCTGTTCAGGTCGTGGAAGTAGTGCCAGAACGCCGGGTGACTGCGGCGCACACCCCAGCGCATGACAATGCGCTCGAACTTCGCCGCGTCATCTTTCGCATACTCCATGTCCTCGACGAACTCCGGCACATCCGTGGTCGGGATGTTGAAGATGAAGTTCGGGTAGCTGGTGAGCACCCCCGGGTACAGGGTCAGGGTATCCAGCCCCGGCTGGTAGCGGTAAGCCTCACCCAGCAGGAACGCCACGTTGCTGTGCGCGCGGTTGCGCAGCAAGCTGTACACCTGACGCTGGCCGTCCTGCCCTTCGATACGCAGCATGGTCGCCTCGGGCAACTGGTTGATCACCTTCAGCCCAGCCGCCGGGCGCGACACCAGCCGGCTGAGCGACTGCTCGGCATTGCGGAACTCTTCGCTGATCTGCGGCCGTGAGCAGAACGCGCCCTGGCAGCGATTGATCGGGTCCGGCGCGGCATTCAGGCTGCCGGTGCGCTGCAGCAGCTTCAGGCCAAAGTCGCGTTTGGGGTTGCGCGGGTCGAGCTTGATGCCACTCGGGGTGTCGGTGTCGATGTCTTCATAATCCATCCACATTTTCACCTTGCCACTGTTCTGATACCAGTCACCAAGGATCGCCTTGCGCTGGTCGGCCGGCATCAGGCGCAGGAAGTTGACCTCGGCACCATTGCGGATCAGGTCGAAGTACAGGCGCGTCTGCAACTGGTGCGAAACGTTGCCATACACATCGAAGTTGACCGCCAACTGGTAATACGTGCGCTCGAACAACGGGTAGTCGAACAGCCACACGGTCAGCGGCACATCACCCACCAGGCCCTTGGTCACCGATGCGCTGTCGAAGTGGCGGAAGATGCTCAGCAGCGCATTGTCGTTACCGGCCCACAGCGTCGACCATCTCGGTGCCGGCATTTCGGCATAGGCTTCACGGCGCAGTTTCTCGTAGTCGTTGCGCTTGTCCCGATAGGCGTGCCACAGGCTCAGCACACTGCCCACGTCATCGATCTGGCCAGGCATGGCCAGCAACGGCGTGGCCTCGCCCCGGTACTCGGCATCGGTGATGTAGCGATCGAAGGCCGGCTCCTGGAACAGCGCCCAGAAGTTGTCGCGGATCACGTCAGTGGCAATCTGCCCGCGGCACACCGGGCCACGGATGAAGGTGCGCACGAAGTACTCGGCGTTATCCAGCATGAACTGGTAACGCGCCACTGCCGGGATCGCTTCGAAGGTTTCAAACGGGTTGGACCGGTGGCGCGGGCCGTAACCCGGAAGCGCGGTGGCATGCCAGTCGCCGGCGTAGAACAGCTGCTTCACGCGCTTGAGTTTCTGAGGCCCCATCGGGTAGGTGATATGCGTCTTGTGCACGATCACACCCTGCACCGGGATCAACCGGTAGTAGAAGTCCGTGCCCGGTGGGTCGTTGGGGCGGCGGGTGGCAATGATATCGACCGGCTTGCCACTTGGCGTGCGCGAGCGCACCCACTGGAAGAAGTGGCCCTGCTCACCGCCAACGAAGTAGATGTGCGCCAGGAACAGGTGCTCGTACAGCCAGCGACCCACCAGCGCCTCGGTGGAACCCGGGCGGTTGAACAGTTCTTCCCACTCTGCGATTTGCCTGGCTTCGGCCGCGCTCGGCTGGATCGGCTGGTACTCCACCGGCGCACCGGCCGCCAGCCAGCGGCGCATGGTGGTGTACTCGTCGTCGGTCAGCCCGGTCACCGCCAGCGGCATGCCCTCCTTGGGATGTGCGCCGGCATAGGCGTCGAACTCATGGGGCAACGGGCACATATTGTTGCGGCTCAGGCCCAGGACGATCTCTTCGGGCAGCTTGGCGTTGGGCGTAAGCGGGGTCTTGTGGCCCAACTCCAGCATGCGCGCCATCAGCGCGGCCTGACCGCCCTGGTTGTCGAGCACCGAGTAGAAGCCTTTCTTGCGCCATTGCTCTTCGCTGTGTGCGTCGTAGAAAAGCCGCGTTGTGGGCACCGCCTTGCTCCGCTCGCCTTGGTACACCGGGACCTTGCTGGCCCCGCGTACAGCGCCTTCAGGGCTTTCCAGCTTCAGCTGGCAGGCGGCGTCGTTGCAGGCGTGGCAGGCCACGCACTTCTCGGTAAAGATCGGTTGAATGTCCCGGGTGTAGGATATAGCCGGGCTCGACTGGGGGGCCTGCCCGAATGCCGCGCCGCTGATGAGCAGGGCAAAGGCGCCGGCAAGGATACGATGCACCATGTGCGGAAAGTCCTGGTTCTTGAAAGCCATCACGATTTGTTGCCTGGTCATCCTGGGTGCTTTGCGCTGTCAGCGCCCGTCCAACATGAGCAGTTTTCATGCAAATGGGCGACATGCCTAAAAACCGCGCAGCTTTGTTATGATTCGGCACCTTCTGTTATTCGCCCGACCAGGTAGTTCCTATGTCCGACCGCAGCGCTCGTCTTCAAGCACTCCAGAACGCACTCAAAGAGCGCATCCTGATCCTCGACGGCGGCATGGGTACTATGATCCAAAGCTACCGTCTAGAGGAACACGACTATCGTGGCACGCGTTTTGCCGATTGGCCAAGCGATGTGAAGGGAAACAACGACCTTTTGCTGCTCAGCCGCCCGGACGTGATCGCCGCCATCGAGAAGGCCTACCTGGATGCCGGTGCCGATATTCTCGAAACCAACACCTTCAACGCCACGCAGATTTCCCAGGCCGACTACGGCATGGAGTCACTGGTTTACGAACTGAACGTCGAAGGCGCGCGCATCGCTCGCCAGGTTGCCGATGCCAAGACCCTGGAGACGCCGGACAAGCCGCGCTTCGTCGCCGGCGTGCTCGGCCCTACCAGCCGGACCTGCTCGATTTCCCCGGACGTCAATGACCCCGGGTTCCGCAACGTCACCTTCGACGAGTTGGTAGAAAACTACATCGAGGCCACCCGCGGCCTGATCGAAGGCGGCGCCGACCTGATCCTGATCGAGACCATCTTCGACACCCTCAACGCCAAGGCGGCGATCTTCGCCGTGCAGCAAGTGTTCGAGGACGACAACGTCGAACTGCCGATCATGATCTCCGGCACCATCACCGACGCCTCCGGCCGTACCCTGTCGGGCCAGACCACCGAAGCGTTCTGGAACTCGGTGCGTCACGCCAAGCCGATTTCCGTGGGCCTGAACTGCGCCCTGGGCGCCAAGGACCTGCGCCCGTACCTGGAAGAGCTGGCGACCAAGGCCGATACCCATGTGTCCGCCCACCCCAATGCCGGCCTGCCGAACGCCTTTGGCGAGTATGACGAAACCCCGGCCGAGATGGCTGCGGTGGTCGAGGAATTCGCTGCCAGCGGCTTCCTCAACATCATTGGCGGCTGCTGCGGTACCACGCCGGGGCATATCCAGGCCATTGCCGAAGCCGTGGCCAAGTACAAGCCGCGCGAGATTCCGGAAATCGCCAAGGCCTGCCGCCTGTCGGGCCTGGAGCCGTTCACCATCGACCGCCAGTCGCTGTTCGTCAACGTCGGTGAGCGCACCAATATCACCGGTTCCGCCAAGTTCGCCCGGCTGATCCGCGAAGAGAACTATACCGAAGCCCTGGAAGTCGCCCTGCAACAGGTCGAGGCCGGCGCCCAGGTAATCGACATCAACATGGACGAAGGGATGCTCGACTCCCAGGCGGCCATGGTCCGGTTCCTCAACCTGATCGCGGGTGAACCGGACATCTCGCGTGTACCGATCATGATCGACTCGTCCAAGTGGGAAGTGATCGAAGCCGGTCTCAAGTGCATCCAGGGCAAGGGCATCGTCAACTCCATTTCCATGAAGGAAGGCGTCGAGCAGTTCAAGCACCACGCCCGCCTGTGCAAGCGCTATGGTGCTGCCGTGGTGGTCATGGCCTTCGACGAAGTCGGCCAGGCCGACACTGCAGCGCGCAAGAAGGAAATCTGCCAGCGCAGCTATGACATCCTGGTCAACGAAGTGGGCTTCCCGCCAGAAGACATCATCTTCGACCCGAACATCTTCGCCGTCGCCACCGGTATCGAAGAACACAACAACTACGCCGTCGACTTCATCGAAGCCTGTGCCTATATCCGCGACCACCTGCCCCACGCCCTGAGCTCGGGCGGTGTGTCCAACGTGTCGTTCTCGTTCCGTGGTAACAACCCGGTGCGTGAGGCGATCCACTCGGTGTTCCTGTATCACGCGATCCAGAACGGCCTGACCATGGGTATCGTCAACGCCGGCCAGCTGGAGATCTACGACGAGATCCCGGCCCAGCTGCGTGAGAAGGTCGAGGATGTGGTGCTCAACCGCACCCCGCATGGCACCGATGCACTGCTGGCCATCGCCGACGACTACAAGGGCGGCGGCGCAACCAAGGAAGTGGAAAACGAAGAGTGGCGCTCGCTGCCGGTGGAGAAACGCCTGGAGCACGCGCTGGTAAAAGGCATTACCGCGTTCATCGTCGAAGACACCGAAGCATGCCGCCAGCAGTGCGCGCGCCCCATCGAAGTGATCGAAGGCCCGCTGATGAACGGCATGAACGTGGTCGGCGACCTGTTCGGTGCGGGCAAGATGTTCCTGCCGCAGGTGGTCAAGTCAGCCCGGGTGATGAAACAGGCCGTTGCTCACCTGATCCCGTTCATCGAAGCCGAGAAAGGCGACAAACCGGAAGCCAAGGGCAAGATCCTGATGGCCACGGTAAAAGGCGACGTGCACGACATCGGCAAGAACATTGTCGGCGTGGTGCTGGGTTGTAACGGATACGACATCGTCGACCTTGGCGTGATGGTGCCGGCGGAGAAGATCCTGCAGACGGCCCGCGAGCAGAAGTGCGACATCATCGGCCTGTCCGGCCTGATTACCCCGTCGCTGGACGAAATGGTCCACGTTGCCCGCGAAATGCAGCGCCAGGGCTTCGAACTGCCGCTGATGATCGGTGGCGCCACCACCTCCAAGGCGCACACGGCGGTCAAGATCGAGCCCAAGTACAGCAACGACGCAGTCATCTACGTCACCGACGCTTCGCGCGCGGTCGGCGTGGCCACCCAATTGCTGTCCAAAGAACTGAAGCCGGGCTTTGTCGAGAAGACCCGCCTGGAATATGTGGACGTGCGCGAGCGTACCGCCAACCGCAGCGCCCGTACCGAGCGCCTCAGCTACGCCCAGGCGATCGCCGCCAAGCCGCAGTACGACTGGGCCGGCTACCAGCCAACGGCGCCCTCCTTCACCGGCGTCAAGGTGCTGGAGGACATCGATTTACGCACCCTGGCCGAGTACATCGACTGGACCCCGTTCTTCATCTCCTGGGACCTGGCCGGCAAGTTCCCGCGCATCCTCACCGACGAGGTGGTTGGCGAGGCCGCTACGGCGCTGTACAAGGATGCCCGCGAGATGCTCGACAAACTGATCGACGAGAAGCTGATCAGCGCCCGCGCGGTATTCGGCTTCTGGCCGGCCAACCAGGTGGACGATGACGACATCGAAGTCTACGGCGAAGACGGCCAGGCACTGGCCACCCTGCACCACCTGCGCCAGCAGACCATCAAGCCGGACGGCAAGCCCAACTGGTCGCTGGCCGATTTCGTCGCACCGAAAGACAGCGGCGTTACCGACTACGTAGGTGGTTTCATCACCACCGCCGGCATCGGTGCCGAGGAAGTGGCCAAGGCTTACCAGGACAAGGGCGACGACTACAGCTCGATCATGGTCAAGGCCCTGGCCGACCGCCTGGCCGAAGCCTGTGCCGAATGGCTGCACGAGCAGGTGCGTAAAGAGCACTGGGGCTATGCCCGCGACGAGCACCTGGACAACGAGGCGCTGATCAAGGAACAGTACAGCGGCATCCGCCCTGCTCCGGGCTACCCGGCCTGCCCCGACCACACCGAAAAGGAAACCCTGTTCCGCCTGCTCGATGGCACTGCCATCGGTGAAACCGGGCCGAGCGGGGTATACCTCACCGAGCACTTCGCGATGTTCCCGGCGGCGGCGGTCAGCGGCTGGTACTTCGCCCACCCGCAGGCGAAGTATTTTGCCGTCGGCAAGGTCGACAAGGACCAGATCGAACGTTACAGCGCGCGCAAAGGCCAGGACATCAGCGTGAGCGAGCGCTGGCTGGCGCCTAACCTGGGGTATGACAGCTAAACGACTGCGCTGGCTTCTTCGCGGGTATACCCGTGAAGAGGCCGGCACAGGCAACCTCGCAACCATTGCCTACACTGTCCCTGATTGCCTCTGATTTCCCCAGGAGCCACCATGGACGATTCCAGCCAGGGCAAACCCCCGACCTTCTGGCAGATGCTGCACAGCATCCTCGCTGCCGCCTTCGGCGTGCAAAGCGGCAAAAACCGCGCACGCGACTTCACCCACGGCAAGGCCAGCCATTTCATTGCGCTGGGGGGGCTGTTCACCCTGGTGTTCATTGCGGTATTGATCGGGCTGGTGCAGTTGGCCCTGCACCTGACCCGCTAACCTGTGCCGGCCTCTTCGCGGGTAAACCCGCTCCTACGACGGCCTGTGTCCAACCACCGACCTGTGTCCATCACCGATCCGCTGTCCAACCCCCGATGCGTGTCCACACC